>CAZNNZ010000072.1:0-8632 GCA_964574575.1 uncultured Planctomycetales bacterium | reverse complement strand
CGGCAAGTATAACGATAAGCTCGCATGTGGTGTAGGTCACCCTTCCAAATTTCCTTCCATTTCGATAACGCTTTTTTCTGTGAAAGGAGCTTGGCATGTCTGAAGTGAACATTCAACCGAATTTAGAAATCGAACGTAATTGGGCGATGTTGGCGCATTTGTTGGGTTTAGTCCCAATTCCTCTGGTTCATATTTTGGGTCCCTTTTTAGTTTGGTTGATCAAAAAAGGGGAATCTTCCTTTATAGAAGAGAATGCTAAAGAGGCGATGAGTTTTCAGATTTCAGTTTTGATCGCATTGATTATTTCGTGGTGGTTATGTTTTTTTATAATTGGTTTTCTTCTTGTTCCTTGTGTTATTTTAACGGATATTGTGTTGGTTATTACGGCTGCTGTGAAAGCTAAGAATGGCGAAAGTTTTCGTTATCCGTTTTCGCTGCGGTTTTTTTAGCCATGAATGTTCAAGCTCATGTTTATTTTTCCGGTATTGTCCAAGGCGTGGGATTTCGCTATACGACAGAGCGTTTTGCGTCTAATTTAGATTTGGTTGGCTGGGTCAAAAATCTTTCCGACGGCCGTGTGGAAATGACAGCCGAAGGCCCCCAGAGCAAGGTCGAAGAATTGATAAAACAATTAGAGCTGCATTTCTCGGGCTCAATTCAAACTACTGATGTGACTTATCATTCTGCATCTGAAAAATTTAATGATTTTCTTGTGATTTGATTATGGACATAAAAAAAGCCGCTTTAGAAATCGCTAAACTTACCGAGGAGATTAATAGCCATAATGAGCGTTATTATAATCTTTCTGCCCCGACGGTCAGCGATAGTGAGTATGATGCTTTGTTAAAAAAGCTGATTGATCTCGAAGAAAAGTTTCCGCAACTCAAAGATCCGTATTCTCCTACCCAAAGAGTTGGGGCGCTGCTCTCTGCCGCTGGCCAAACAGTAACGCATCGCACAAAGATGTTGTCTTTGGATAACACTTATTCTGCAGACGATTTGCAGGATTGGTTTAAACGGGTTGCCAAAGGATTGCCCAATGAAGCTGTTGAGTTTGTCGCGGAGCTTAAGATCGACGGAGTCAGCGCTTCACTAAGTTATGAAAACGGTATGTTTACTCTAGGAGCCACTCGTGGTGATGGTATGACGGGTGAGAATATAACGCCTAATTTGAAAACAGTTCGTTCAATTCCGCTTAAGCTTTCTAAGAAAACGCATCAGCCGACGCCCCAACTTTTGGAAGTGCGCGGTGAAATTTATATTGATCACAATGATTTTTTGAAAATTAATAAACAACGTCAAGAACAGGGAGAAGAAATTTTTATTAATTCACGCAACTTGACCAGCGGTTCGCTTAAATTACTTGATTCGCGTCAGACAGCTTTGCGTAATTTGCAATGTTTTGTGCATTCTTTTGGCACGGTGAAGGGCGCAGGCGTTTTGAAAACACAATGGGAATTTTTATCTGTGGCAAAAGAATATGGTTTTATGATTAATCCCGAAAGTCGTTTATGCAGGAGTAGCGACGAGGTTATTGCTTTTTGTAAGAAGTGGCAAGAAGCGCGTGATACTTTGCCCTATGAGGTTGACGGTATTGTCGTTAAGGTCAATGATCTTTTGCAACAAGAAAAGTTGGGAGCTACTTTAAAAAGTCCGCGTTGGGCCGTGGCTTTCAAATTTCCAGCCCGTCAGGCGACGACAAAAATTTTAGCTATTAAGATCCAAGTTGGGCGTACCGGGGTTTTGACACCTGTTGCCAAGTTAGAACCGGTTGAATGCGGTGGAGTGACCATTTCTAGTGCGACCCTTCATAATTTTGAGGAAGTTGCACGATTAGGCATTAGCGTCGGTGATCGGGTTTTAATTGAGCGCGCTGGCGATGTAATTCCTAAAATCGTCAAAGTCGTTGAGCCGTCCAAAGTGCAAGTCGAAAAATGCTTTGTCCCAAAACTTTGCCCTGCCTGTGGGAGTGAAATTGCAAAATTAAAGTCTGATCAGGTGGCTTATCGTTGTTTAAATGCTTCTTGCCCTGCGCAGCTTGAGCGTGGGCTTTTGCATTTTGCTTCTCGCAAGGCGATGGACATAGAGGGTATGGGTGAAGTTCTTGTTAGCCAATTGCTGGATAAAGGCTGGATCAAGGATTTTGCGGACATTTATTTTTTAAAAAAAGAACAGCTCCTCGAGCTTGAGCTATTTAAGGAAAAGAAAGCAGATAATTTGCTTTCGCAAATTCAAAAAAGTAAAACGCAATCTTTTTCGCGTTTGCTGTATGCTTTAGGAATTGATAATATTGGTGAAAAAGCGGCCCTTGTTATTGCACAGCGCTTTGGGGATTCTGAACATTTGTTTAAAGCAAGTCAAGCGGATATTGATGCGATCCCTGAAGTTGGCGAAATTATGGCGCAGTCGGTGTACCGTTTTCTCCACCTTCCGTCGACAATAAAGCTTTTTGAACGACTGCGACAGGCGGGTTTAAATATGACGCAAGAGCCCGTTGTTTCTTTAGGCAAGTTAAAGGGAAAAAAGTTTGTTTTTACCGGCGAGCTTCCGGGCCTTTCTCGTCTTGGGGCAGCAGAAATGGTTGTAGGCCAAGGCGGGCAAGTTGTTGAGTCGGTTAGCGCAAAGACGGATTTTGTCGTTGCAGGAGAGAATCCAGGATCTAAATATCAAAAAGCTGTTTCTTTAGGTATAAAAGTTTTGAACTTTCAACAATTTATGGAGCTTTTAAATGGATAAAGTATCTTTAAGAAAATTTCGTTGGTTAATAATTGGGATGCTTATTTTTCTTGTCGGAACAACAAGTGGTTGTGAGGCTTTTCGCAGAAAGTTTACCCGTAAAAAGAAAGAGGATCCGTCCCAATCGCAGGCCGGGGTTATTTTTGACCCGATTGATTATCCAGATATTGTCAAATCGCCGGCTGAAATTTATCGACAGCACTATTCTTTATGGAAAGTTTGGCACAGCGATTTGTCAATTGTGCTGGAGAATGATGCTAATGAAAAAAAAGTGCGTTATGTTTTGGGTCAAATGAAAGAACATCTGACAGCGATGCGAGCTTTGCTTAAAGAAGACGTGCGTCCTCAGATGGATGCGTATCTTAAGGAAATTGATAGTTTGTCTTTGGAGTTTGAAAAATCTCCTGCTTTTCGCAATAAAGTTGATATTTTATCGCGAACCCAAAAGCTGGGCCGCGATGTTCGCAATCGTTTTTCGCCGGATAAAATAACGTCGAGCTTGGTTGCTCTTTAAACAAACTTTGGATCAATGATACAAGATTTGATAGAAAATTTTATTAATTATTTATCCGTTGAACGTGGGTTAGCAGAGAACACCTTGCTGGCTTACCGCCGGGATTTGGATAAGTATTCTAAAGATTTGGTTGCAAAAAAGATTGAAGCGGTTTCACAAGTTAAGCGCGAGCATGTGACAGAATTTATATTTCAACAAAAGCAAGCAGGATTAGCTACCAGTTCTATTTGCCGCAGTCTTGCTGCGATAAAAATGTTTCACCGGTTTTTGGTTCGTGAACATTTGGCTCCGACGGACCCGACGAATCTTGTTGAAACGCCAAAACTTTGGAAACGTGTTCCGGATGTCTTATCGCAAAAAGAGATCGATGCAATGATTAATGCCTCTTTGGGTAAAAAGCCGCAGCAGATTCGCGACCATGCTATTTTGGAATTGTTTTACGCCAGCGGTATGCGGGTTTCGGAATTGTGTGGTTTAAAGGTTGAAAATGTAAATTTGCAAGTTGGGTATGTCCGCTGTTTAGGTAAGGGCAGCAAAGAGAGGGTCATCCCAATCGGAATGCGCTCACGGGAAGCGATTAAGAAATATTGTGACGGGGCGCGATTAAAACTTTTAAAGAACCGTTTGTCGTCGGATCTTTTTTTAAGTCGTTTGGGAAAAAAGATGAGCCGTCAGTGTATTTGGCAGACAATCAAAGATTATGCAAAGAAGGCAAATATTCAAAAAGTGATCAAACCGCACACGTTGCGGCATACTTTTGCAACGCATCTTCTGCAGCACGGCGCAGATTTGCGTTCGGTGCAGGAAATGCTGGGGCATTCGGATATTTCAACCACACAGATTTACACGCATGTTGATCGTGATCGGTTAAAGATAGTCCATAAACAGTTTCATCCTCGCGGGTAAAATTTATGAACATTGACCTTTCGATTTTGGGCTCTAAAATTTTCACGGATTTAAAAGTATTGGGTGCTAAGGCAGAGCGTTTGGGTTTTAGCGCGTATCTGGTCGGAGGAGGTGTGCGAGATCTTCTTTTGAAGCAAAAAAGTTTTGATTTGGATATTGTTGTTGAAGGCGATGCGATTTCGTTGGCCAAAGCCTTAGTCCACGGGTTTGAATCCCGACTTGTGACGTACCCGCAGTTTGGGACGGCAACAGTCACTTTTCCCAACGGGGTTGTACTGGATTTGGCCAGTGCCCGTAGTGAACATTACTCACACCCAGGTGTTTTGCCGGTTGTCAAAAAGGGAAGTCTAAAAGAAGATCTTTTCCGTCGAGACTTTACGATCAATGCCTTGGCGGTTAGTTTAAATCCAGATTGTTTTGGGCAGTTGCGGGATTTTTACGGCGGGTATGGGGATTTAAAAAACAAAAAAGTTCGTATTTTACATTCTAAGAGTTTTATTGATGATCCGACGAGAATCTTGCGCGCTTTGCGTTTTGTCTCACGGTTTAATTTTCAGTTGGAAGCAAATACATTGCAGTTGTTAAAAGATGCCCTTGCCAAAAACACGCCTGCAGCCGTCAAGGCGCCGCGGTATTTTGCAGAATTTAGAAAAATCTTTTCTGAAAAAAGTCCTGTAAAGTGTTTGAAGCGTCTGGCTGTTTTGCACGGGCTGGATTTTATCGCTTTGGACTTTCACCCTGACTGGAAAACATTAACTTGCGTTGAGAAATGCATTTCGGAGCTTAAAAAACAGAAGTTTTATTCTCTTAAGGATTGGTCTGGCGTGTTTTTGTTGGCATTTTTTTCGTCCTTAACGAGCTTGCAGATTAAGCATTTTGCCAAACAATTTCACCTGACTAAAGAAGAAATTCTGAGTTTATCTTCTCTTGAAGAGATTACTTCTATTACTGATCAGCTTAAAGTCCCTTACCTTGTAGCCAGCGATATTTATGAAATTCTCGACCCCGTCGATCTAGAAATAATTTACTTTATTCGCGCTAGAACTTCGGTTAATATGGTTGCTTCTCGCATTGACCATTTTTTAAAAAAATGGCGTTTAGTGACTTTGCAGATTACGGGTAAAGATTTAAAGACCTTGGGGCTTGCTCCCGGGCGGCAAATGGGCGCTCTGTTGCATATTTTGCTTTTGTATAAGATTGATGGAAGAATTAAAAATCATTCTGATGAACTGGCTTTGGCTAAACGTTTAATATTCGAGGGCAAAGAGGAGTTTAGAAATGGATCGCATTAAAAGAATCAATGAAATGATCAAACGCGAAATTAGCATAATTCTTCTAGAAGAAGTCCGCGACCCTCGTCTTAAGTTTGTCACGATAACAGATGTAGAAGTCAGCAAAGATTTACAGCATGCAAAGGTTTCTTATAGTTTTTTGGGCAATGACAAACAGGCCATAGAAGAGGCCCTGGAGAATGCGCGTGGTTTTGTTCGTCGGTTAGTCGGCCAGAGGGTCATCATGCGCTATACTCCGCAGATACAATTTGTTTATGATAAGTCCATTGAATACAGTGATCGAATTGAACAGACCCTAGAGGAGATCAAGCGTCGTGCCGCTGGTGAAGATGTACCTTAAATGGGAGTATTGATGAGTTTTTCGTCTATTCTAAAATATTTTTCGAAGTATAAAACTTTTATTATTGCGACGCATGTCAATCCTGACCCAGATGCTTTGGCGTCGCAGTTGACGGTCGCTTTATATTTAAAAAGTTTGCGAAAAAAAGTTTTTGTTGTCGGCGAAGAAGTGGTTTCTCCCCGATATGCTTTTTTGCCCAGCGCCAGGCTCGTCAGAAAAATTGATCTAAAAAAGCGGCTTGTTTATGATGCGGCAATCATTGTTGATTGCGGTGATCTTGCGCGTGTTGGGTCGGTTAAAAAAATTCTGGATTTTAAAAAACCGATTATCAATATTGATCATCACATCACCAATGACTTCTTTGGAACGGTTAATCACGTTGTCCCTAAAGCTTCTTCGACAGCCGAAATTATTTTTGAATTATTTGAGTTTGCGAGGTTTAGCATTGATAAAAGAATTGCAACGCTTTTGTATTTAGGAATTATGACGGACACAGGTTCGTTTCGTTTTGAAAACACGACGAGCCGTACTCATGAAGTTGTCAGTCATCTGCTAAAATTTAAACTGCCCGTTAATGTTTTTTATCAGAGGCTTTATGAAACTGTTCCGTTGGCTGATTTGCATGGGTTTACAAAGTTAGTTAGTAATTTCCAGTCTCACTTTGATGGCCGAGTGATTACTATTGAGTTGCGTCGGAGTTTAGTTAAAAAGTTTTCGCAGGAATTTGACTTGCGGGACAAAATTTTTCGTTATTTACGCACCATTAAGGGTGTTGAGGTCATTGTGATATTTACTGAATATAAAAAAAATAAAACACGTGTCAATTTGCGTTCTCAAGGCCAGGTTGATGTTGCGCGTTTAGCGGCCCTTTATAATGGCGGCGGACACAGTCGGGCTAGCGGTTGTATTGTCGGCGGAAATCTTGCGTATGCAAGTCAAAGCATTCTTGCTAATTTAAAAAAAGTTTTAACAAAAAAGCAGGTTAATGATGGATAAAGAAACGATTGTTCGCAAAAATTCTGAGCGAACGGGCATAGTGATTTTAGACAAGCCTTCGGGGATGACTTCGCATGATGTTGTCGCCCGTGTACGGCGGATTTTTAAAATGAAACGTGTTGGGCATTCTGGAACGCTGGATCCTTTAGCGACGGGTGTTTTGGTAATTCTTTTGGGCAAGTCTACTAAACTTTTTGAAAAATTTGAAACGTTTGACAAAGCTTATAAAGCTACGATGATTTTTGGAAAAAAGACGAGTACCGCCGACATTCAAGGGAAGGTTATTGAAGAGCTTGCTTTTGAACATTTGACCAAGACGCAGATAGAGGATACTTTAAAAAAATTTGTTGGTCAGATAGAACAGATTCCGCCAATGGTTTCTGCAGTCAAAATCAATGGCCAGCGTCTTTATGAATTAGCCCGCAAGGGAATCGAAGTGGTTCGCCAGCCGCGTAAAATTACGATTGATAAACTTGAGCTTTTGGATTTTAATATGCCGCATGTGAAGTTTTATCTGGAATGTTCGAAAGGGACCTATGTTCGAAAGCTCGCCGAGGATATTGCAGAAAGTCTTGGGACGGTCGCGTGTATCTCGCAGATTCAGCGGACTAAGGTAGGACCGTTTTCTATTGATCAAGCTGTTGATTTGCAGGATTTAAATGAAAAGCATATTGTCAATTGGAACGGTTAATCTCTTGTTTGCCAAAGATTAAATCCATGAAAATCTTTAATGGCATTGCCGCGCTCAAAGAAAAACTTCCTAATCCGGTCATAGCTATCGGTGTTTTTGATGGTGTCCATTTGGGGCATCAGCTTTTAATTCGCAAAGCTGTTAAGCGTGCCAAAGTTTTGGGTGGCACGGCCATTGTCATGACCTTTGACCCGCATCCGGTTCATGTTCTTCGCCCCGAAAATCATCTTCCTCTTTTAGTGTCGTTGCCGTTTCGCTTAAAGCTCATCGCTTGTTTAGGTGTTGACGTCGTTATTGTCGTTCGTTTTACAAAAATGTTTTCGCGTTTGACCCCGCAACAATTTATTTCGCGCTATCTTTTAAAGTCTTTTGTGCCTCGCGAGGTCATCGTTGGTGATGATTTTCGTTTTGGACAAAACCGCACGGGGACGATTGATATTTTTGAAAATGCGGGCCAAAAATTTGGTTTTAAAGTTTTTAGCGTCAAGACTCAGCAGCATGGACATAAAAAATTTAGCAGTACCATTGCCCGTGATTTTATTGCCGTCGGTAATTTGAAAAAAGCCGCACAAATTCTCGGACGTCCGGTGGCTCTTTTGGGGACTGTTGTACAGGGAGACAGGCGAGGCAAAAGCTTAGGATATCCAACGGCCAATATTATTCCGTCGGGCGAAATTCTACCTTCCCAAGGCGTTTATTGTGTGCGTGTTTCTTATGGTCAGCGATTTTTTTATGGAATGGCCAATGTCGGAGTGCGGCCATCCTTTCATAAAGAAGACCATTTAAACGTCGAAGTGCATATTTTTGATTTTAATAAAAATATTTATGGCAAAGAAATATGTGTTGAGTTTTTGCACAAAATCCGCAGCGAACTTTATTTTCCGTCGAGCAAAGACCTTGTTTCTCAAATAAAACAAGATGAGGCTTTTGCTCGCAAGTGGTTTTCTCGTCACGCGATATAAATTCCTTTAAAAATATTTTTCTAAAACTTTTTTCGAGAATTTTTTACAAATTCATTACGCCTACGGCTTGTCTTGTTTTGAATTTTCTCTACAACCTATTGTGCTCATTAAAAATAGCAGAAATTTCCTGTTGACAAGGTGGGGGGCCATTACTAGAATGTTGCATGTAGTGGAGCAAAGTGGTTTGAAGTGGAG
>CAZNNZ010000071.1:0-8690 GCA_964574575.1 uncultured Planctomycetales bacterium | reverse complement strand
TAAACTGCATTTCGCGCGCGTGCATATAATTGATATTGCCGCGCAAAGTATTGATCTCACCATTGTGCGCAATCATCCGATACGGATGCGCCAAAGCCCACGTCGGGAAAGTGTTGGTGCTGTAGCGAGAATGAATCATCGCCAAAGCCGAGCTCATCAGTGGATTAGCCAAATCTGGAAAGAAACGGTCAACCTGCTCAGCCATAAGCTGACCCTTGTAAACTAAAGTTTTAGAAGCAAGACTGCAGAAATAATAATAATTGCGCTGACTTAAAGTAGACTCTTGAACTTTGTTATAAAGTCTTTTGCGGATTACATAAAGTTTGCGGTCAAAATCTTGAGGATTTGTGCTTGCGCCCCGACCGATAAAAAGTTGTTTAAACGACGGCATAACAGAACGCGCCACCTGACCGACTTTGCTGGGTTCATGCGGAACTTGACGCCAGCCCAAAAATTTTTGGCCTTCTTCATGAATAATATGTTCGGTCCACTGTTCAATAATGTTGCGGTCAGCTAAATTGGGAGGCAAAAAAACAATACCCGCACCATAATCACCAAAATTCGGTAAAGAAATATTGCTTTTATCGCATTCTCGACGAAAGAATTCGTCTGGCATTTGAATAAGAATCCCAGCGCCATCCCCAGTTTCGGGATCACAACCACAAGCCCCGCGATGCGTTAAATTCTCGAGAATCTTAACTGCGTCACGAACAATGCTATGCGTTTTGTTTCCTTTAATATTAACAATAAACCCAACCCCGCAGCTGTCATGTTCGAAGCTCGGGTCATAAAAGCCTTGTTTTTTTGGGAAAAAAGAATTATTCATTAGATAAAATCTCCGCAACCTTCTACAAATTAAAAACTTTCAGGCCAGCCAAAATAATTTAAACATCCAAAACAAGGGCGTATTTTAATAGTTTTTACTTAAAGATGCAATATATTATTTTTGATTTCTGCTCGACGGTATGCCCATAAACTTCGTCGTATCTAACGGTATAAATTAAAGGTTACTTCCTCCCAAAAGCTATCGCTAGCCGCGCAAAAGCCATAAAAGCAATCAAATACAAAGAACTGCCCAACATCAATATAAATTTAAACCCAACAAATTGGCCGATAATAATTGCCAATATCCCACCTAAAACGCTAAAACCCGAATTAATGCCCCACGCCCACGGGATATTCATTGGTGCACGATCAGAAACCATTCCTAAGCCTATCGGAAAAAAAACACCCAACATGACCCCCAAAGGAACAATCAATGCTCCAACGAAAATAACCCTCCAAACAAAAGCTAAAGGTAGGCACCAATCGATAATTTGCGAACCTAAAGCGAACAAAAATAACATATAGAAGAAAACACCAAAGCTCATTACAAGAATAATATCCCGATCCACCTTAATCCATTTCTGAAAAAGAGGTATTAAAAAACTCCCTATGCCTGTAGAAACCAATAAAGCCGCTAGGACAACAGAAATAGAATAGATCGGACTAGCCAGCAAAAGAACGAAACGTTGCATCAGAGGTATTTCAATAAACATAAAACCAGCTCCTAAACAGCTAAAATATAATATGAACGCGGGCAAAATCCCTTTAGGCAATGACCGAATTTCCTGCCAGCGCCAATAAATCAAAGGAAAAAAAATAAAAATAATAATAAAGAAAACTGCCTGAAAAAAAATCAGAAATTGGGTCATAAAAACAACCGTTCCATCATGATGACCCATAAAAGCATTTTGAGGCGTAAACTGATTAAGTTTGTAATATTTATAAAAAAACGGATTATCGTCAGTCACAACAGAAATATCGTACGGATAAACTTTCTCAAACTGCAGGTGAAGCTTGCGTTTAAAATAATCTGCATAAACATCAAAATACATCAGCGGATCATCAATAATCTTCTGATCTTTTTGAGAAGGATAAATTAATTGAGCATTATGCTCATTAAAATATTTAACAACTTTTGCAATCTCCTCTTGATTAAAAGGAGTTTTTTTAATAAGCGTTATAGACCACCCCTGATACGCCCCGATAAGAATATGTTCCCAAGGAGCGATGGCTCCCGATTCTTTTAAAGCTTGCAGGGCAATCGCCTGTAAACGCAATGTTTCTCGGGGCATATCTCGAAATAGCCAACGGTTATAATTAATAATTCCATTGGGACCCACAGCTTTTAGAAAGTCCTTTATTGCTTCTTTCGTGTATAAATAACTTTCTGCGTAAGCATACGCCCCCGACGATAAACCAGAAAAAGTATCAACCCCGTTCATTACAATCAAATCTAGTGAATTAGGATCGGCTCTCTTGGCAATATAGCGTCCATCCGCATTAAAAACTTTTATACCTTCTGCATCATAAATCTGGCCTGAATAATCATAGGCCACTCCACCCTTAGACATGGCATTAAAAATACCAGGATTTATTTCTGCGCCTAAAACTTTCTTAGCGCCATGTGTTTTAGCAATAAAAATATCCCGGCCTCCACCAGCGCCAATAATAAAGACTTTTGGATCTTTCAACAAAAGATATGGGGCCTCTATAGCCTGACTAAAAACTTTTACTTTAGAACCAGCGGCATCTAAGCCCGCCTGACTTAAATTATAAACTGGCGTTCCTGCTAAGAAATTTGTAGAAAAATAAGAAAACTCGGGCCGCGGATCAAGATTTAAATCAAACGTTACCGGCGCTCTATCCATAAGGTCTTTACGAGCTTTCGAACTAGCAATACGGTATAAATTTGTACGTCCCAGCGGATGCCAAAGAGAAAGTTTTTCTTCATAATCACTCTTTGCATAATATGCAGGAATGCACTCCCAGCCCTTTTTTGCATCAACAGTATATTTAACAGGCTCGTGCAACCACGGAATAATGCCAAGACAGCTTAAGATTCCAATACCAAAAATAATTTTTCTTTTGGATGGAAAAATATAACAGGCCCCCAAAACAAAAATCAAAGATGAAATTAAGAAAATAGATGGAAAAACCGCCAATGTGTTAATTAAAAAATAAAACATCAATGCCCCCAACCCGGCCCCCAGAAGATCAAAAAAATAAAGTTTAGGACTCTGCGTCGGGTACTGAGCAAAAATATAAACAACCACAAACCCGATAACAATAAACGGCAACATAAATACACTATATGCAATGATTAGTTGAGTAGCGGAATGAAAATTGCTAAAGATACTTAAAAGGTGTTCAACGCCGATCGGCAACTTGATAATCAAAACCGTTGAAATCAGGGTAATGGCGCCCGTAAGCATCAACGCTAAACCTAAAACCTTTTCTTTATTTTGAAAACTGCGATTCTGCCCCAATAGCATTTGAAGATTAGCACCAATCCCATACCCTAACATTGCAAAAGGAATTACAATATAAACCACATGATTCCACGCCTTAAGATTAAGTATTCTGGTCAAAAATAATTCCAACAAAATACAATGAAAAGAAATAAAAAAGATAATAATATGTTGCATATAGTTAAGACTCTCTCTTTTATAAAAAGTATTAGTTACTGATCTTCCCTGTATTTATTGGTCATCGGCAGACGCCAATCCTTGCCAAAAGCGCGTGGCGTGATTTTAATGCCCGGAGGGGCTTGACGACGTTTATATTCGCTGTTGTCGACCATACGAATGACAGCTTTAACAACTTGCGGATTACCAAACTTTTTGACAATTGCCGCCAAAGACCGATGATCTTCCACATAAGCTTTTAAAATTTTATCCAAAAGATCATAAGCCGGCAACGTGTCTTGGTCTTTTTGATTAGGCCGCAATTCCGCCGTCGGCGGACGGTCAAAAACACTTTGAGGAATCATCGGTCCCAAAATTTCATTAGCTAAACGGCTTACCTGATAAACTTTTTCTTTTGGCAAATCTTTAATAACCGCAAAACCGCCCGACATATCCCCATAAAGCGTACAATACCCGACGGCAATTTCGCTTTTATTGCCCGTCGTTAAAACCAGCCAGCCAAATTTATTGGAAAACGCCATCAAAAGATTTCCCCGCACACGCGCCTGTAAATTTTCTTCGGCAACACTCAAAGGCAAACCGGTAAAACTTTTTGAAAGCGAATTTAAATACACCTGATAAATATCTTTAATCGCAATTTCCTTAAACTCAATCCCTAAATTCTCGGCTAAAATTTGCGCATCCTGCCGCGTTTGCGCAGAAGAAAACTCCGAAGGCATCGTAATCCCAACGACATTTTCGCGCCCGACGGCTTCACGGGCAATGACCGCGACTAAAGATGAATCAATGCCGCCGCTTAAGCCTAAGACAACTTTTTTAAAACCGTTCTTAACCACATAATCGCGTGTACCTAAAACAAGCGCTTTAAAAATCCTCTCATCCGTCGTCATTCTCGGCATCAGATTGGCGTGTGCGGTGATCCGGCCAATCAATTCTCCGTCGGAAGGCAATTCAAGAATATGTTTATAGCTGCGGCGCTTTTTTCTTTCTTCGTCAACAGGAAGATCAACAACCAAAAGATCCTCGGTAAATTGTTCGGCCCTCGCGAGAATTTTCCCAGAAGGGCTGACAACAAAACTTCCCCCGTCAAAAACCAATTCGTCCTGACCGCCGACCAAATTCGCATAACAGATATACGCCCGGCATTCTTTCGCACGCTTAATCAACAGCCGCTCGCGGCGCTCTAATTTTTCAAAGTCATAAGGCGAAGAAGAAAGATTTAAAAGCACCATCGCTCCTGATTGCGCCTGGCTTAAATAAATCCCCTCGTCCTGCCAAATATCTTCACAGATATTTGCTGCAAAACATATATCATTAAGCAAAAACAAAGGATGTTGATTGCCTTGCGTAAAATATCTTTTCTCGTCGAAAACACCATAATTGGGCAAATCATGCTTATGATAAATGCCGCGAACTTTGCCTTTAGCAATCACGGCGGCCGCATTATACAAATTTTTGTGCTCATCGATGTCCACAAAACCAACAACCATAACCAAATCCGAGACTTGGGCAGCAATTTCTTGCAAAGCCTTGTGGTTGTCGCGAACAAAATGCTGTTTATAAAGCAGGTCTTCCGGCGGATAACCGGTAATAGCCAGTTCTGGAAAAACAACAATATCCGCTTTGGCGACTCTGGCCTTTTGCAAATATTCTAGAATCTTTTGCTGATTGCCGGGCAAATCTCCGACGGTGACATTGATTTGGGCTAGGGCGATACGAAGCATAGTTTTAACAACTTTCCCTCCCCTTGGCGGGGAGGGTTAGGGAGGGGGGGGCACGTTAGCGCATTGTTCTAGCACCCCCACCCAGCCTCCCCCATCAAGGGGGAGGAATTCAACTTTTAATGATCTTTAAAAAATTTGAATAAATAATTTGTGCCTCTTTTTCAAAAAGCACTTTATTCTCGGCGTAAACCTTAAGCATCATATCTTTTTTTTCTAATAATAGCGATGGAGAATTTTTAAAATATTCCTCCGACCACTCGCGGATACTTTTGTCGGTAATCTCAATATGAAATTGGAAGCCGTAAGCACAAGGCCCGACCTTAAGCGCCTGACGCGGGCAATCAGCCCCTTTAACCAGCCACTTTCCATTTTGTGGAATAGCAAAAGTGTCGCCGTGCCACTGATACACAAAAAGTTCGCGTCCCAAACCTTTAAAAATAGGATCGAGCAATCCATCGTCGGTGAGCTTAACGGTGCGCCAGCCGATTTCCTCAACCGGCGAGCGTGTAACCTTTGCCCCAGCGGCTTTGGCCAAAAGTTGTGCACCTAAACAAATTCCCAAAAAAGGGATTTTTTTATCCAGTAAACTTTGAATAAAAATATTTTCCTGTTTAAGAAAAGGATATTTATCTTCCTCATAAACATTCATCGGCCCGCCCAAACAAATGACTGCGTCAATGCCATCAAGCGATTGCGGGAACAGATCGCCTTTATACAGTTCCAAAACTTGCGAAACATACCTGTTCTTTTCAAAAAAAGGCGCTATCGTTTCCGGCCCTTCAATATCGACGTGTTTAAGATAAAGGATCATAAAAAAATAAACCTCCCGTCGTCTTTTGCCAAACTTAACGATTTAGGAGTTCCTTTTTTTGGCTCAATTGTTTGGCGCCTCTATGGAGCTATTCGCCTTAAAAAAGAACTCCTGAATCGCTTAAAATTACAATGTCACATAATAAATAGGGGCACGATGCTTCGTGCCCCTACTACTGTTTTTATGTCTGTAGGGAACGGTCGCGACCGTTCCCTACAAAGAATTAAGCATTCATCAACAACATTTGCGCGTAGCTAGGCAACGGCCAAATATTAGCTGGCACCAAGCCCTCTAACTCGTCAATCACTTCGCGCAACTTAAGCATTCCGGAAAGTGTTTTCGCCGAATCATGCTTTTCTAAAGCACCCTCGAGCGCATCAGCCGCTTTCAAAGCACTGTCAATAAGATCAGAGACTTTCTTGACCAACTTCTTCTGCGTGACTGATTTTGCCGACGAGAGAAGCTCTTGATATTCCAAACCAGCTGGAATAAGCTGAGTGCGCGCCATCGTCAACGCACAGCTGCCTTCCAAGGCAATAACTGTATCATACGCATGCTTATTTATTTCATAACGGGAAGACACTTCCACCGCCGTTAAAACCCCATGCTTAGCTAACACATCGATGTTCTTTTTAATTTTCAAAGTTTCCAAAGCTTCCGGTGTTGTCTTTAAATTCGGAAGACCACGCTTCTTGGCTTCTGCGTGCCACTCGGCGGTGTAATTGTCACCATTAAAGAGAACACGTTTATGTTTTTTAATAATTGCCTGCAAAACAGCCTGCAAAGATTTGTTAAAATCCAACCCAGCTTTTTTATCTGCTTCAAGCTGATCACAAATTTCGGCCAGCGCTTGAGCGACGATGGTATTTAAAACCATGTTCGCCGCAGACGGGTTTTGGTTAGAGCCGACAGCGCGAAACTCAAACTTAGCCCCAGTAAAAGCAAACGGAGAAGTACGGTTACGGTCCGTTGTATCCTTAGCCAAACTCGGCAAAGAATCAACGCCGACATTAATATCCCCGCCCTGCTTGGACGTTTTAGCTCCACCCTTTTCGATTTGCTCGACAATATCAAATAATTGTTCGCCTAAAAAGATCGAAACAATCGCGGGCGGCGCTTCGTTAGCACCCAAACGATGATCGTTTCCGGCGGTGGCAACCGTCACGCGCAAAAGATCTGCATACGTATCAACCGCTTTAATAATCGCGCAGAGAGTGGTCAAAAATTTTGCATTTTCGTGCGGCGTTTTTCCCGGATACAACCAGTTCTTGCCGTCAGGCCCGACCACCGACCAATTATTGTGTTTCCCCGAACCATTAATTCCGGCAAAAGGCTTTTCGTGCAACAAGCACACCAAGCCATGTTTGTCAGCTAGTTGACGCATAACTTCCATGCACATCATATTGTGATCGACGGCAATATTGAGGTCTTCGTAAATCGGAGCAATTTCATATTGAGCAGGAGCCACTTCATTGTGACGCGTCTTAGAAGGCATTCCTAATTCCCATAAGGTGCGATCTAAATCTTCCATGAAAGCCATAATTCGCGGCTTGATTGCACCAAAATAATGATCTTCCTGCTGTTGATGTTTCGCGGGCTTGCGGCCAAAAAGTGTACGTCCGGTTTGCACCAAATCCAGACGCGCTTCATAATCGGATTTGTCGATCAAAAAATATTCCTGTTCCGGTCCCAACGTGCAATAAGCGCGCTTACCCTTGGTGTCAATTCCAAAAAGATTAGCCAAGCGGCAAATCTGTTTAGACAATGCCGTCATGGAACGCAAAAGCGGCGTCTTTTTATCGAGTGCCTCGCCGTGATAACCAATATAAAACGTCGGAATACATAAGGTCGTAGCTTCCGGGCCTTCCTTAATAAAAGCCGGAGAAGTCGGATCCCAGCCGGTATAGCCGCGGGCTTCGAATGTTGCACGAAGTCCACCCGACGGAAAAGACGAGGCATCAGGCTCGCCTTGAATTAATTCCTTGCCACCAAAATTTAAAATAACCCCACCTTCCCCATCCCACGTAATAAAAGAATCATGCTTCTCGGCGGTCGTCCCCGTCAAAGGCTGAAACCAATGCGTAAAATGCGTCGCTCCCTTAGAAACCGCCCAAGTCTTCATCGCTTCGGCAACCTCGTCGGCAATTTCTGGATCCAATCGTCCGCCTTCTTTAATTGTCGTGCTTAAACTTTTATACGCTTTTTCAGAAAGATACTGGCGCATCACTTTAAGAGTAAAAACATTTTTCCCAAAATACTCAGGAATCGACTGACCTTCGACTTTCGTTTCTAATTCGTTCATCGTGCGCTCTCCTATGAAATTGCGAATCTTGGTTTGTACTTCTTGGGTTCTATTAACATTGCTCATAACTCTTCTCCTTTTGAAGACGGATCCCACAACAATTTGTGGGACTCAATTTTAACAAGCTCTTTTTCTAATGTCAATCAAGCTCTCTGTCGCTTAAAAAAGCGACGAGCGGGCGGACTTTAAACTACCATCCACCCGCCTTTGCCGCTACAAAACACTTTCAAACAACCTTACCCGATAGCTTCCGGGCCTTCATCGCCGGTGCGGATACGAATACAACGCGGCAATTCCACGACAAAGATTTTTCCGTCCCCAATCTTGCCGGTGCGTGCACCACGGATAATCGCTTTGATCGTCTTGTCAACAAAGTTTTCGTT
>CAZNNZ010000070.1:0-9016 GCA_964574575.1 uncultured Planctomycetales bacterium | reverse complement strand
TTATGACATGATGGAGCCGGATCAGGTTGAGCAATATACCGAGCAGGGGATTATTGAAGTCGCTCCCTTGGCTTTTATGCGCGGGCGCACGCTTAATGACGCTTTTGTTATTCTCGATGAGGCGCAAAACTCAACACCGTTTCAGATGAAAATGTTTTTGACTCGGTTGGGGTTTGATTCCAAAACGGTTATTACTGGTGACATTACTCAGAGTGATTTGCCCAAAGGTTCTTCGATTGGGCTTGTCGATGCCGAAAATATTTTGCAGGAAACAGAAGGAATTAAATTTGTGCATTTAAACGGAGATGATGTGGTTCGCCACGAACTTGTTCAGCGGATTATTGAGGCTTACGGCAAAGTTGATTAAGCAGAACGGCAAAAATATACTGCTTCTTCTTGAGTTTACGAATAATAATTAAGGAAAGCAGTATAATACCCAAACGCAATGATTTAAATAATTCTAATTTTGTAAATTCATTGCGTTGGGGTATATCCTCTCTTAAAATTTTTTTTAATATGAAAATTCCCCTTAAAATCAAACTTACCTATCGCGATTCGTTCTTATCTTTGGCGGTGGTTTTTGGGCTTAGTATTTTTTGTAAAACCGTTGGCCTACCCTTGATTATTCCATTCTTATTGCTTTTTTTAGGACTGCATTTGTTTTTCTTTAACAAAAGCAGTATCAAGCTATTTTTAAGTCTGGGACTTTTGTTGACGATTGTTGTTTTTGCGATGACCATCATGCAAACGTATTCGGTAAGTTCACCACTTTATCTGCCTATCGCGGGGATTGCGATGCTTACGATGCTCTTGTTTAATGATTTGCAGTTGGTTTTTATGATGTCGTTTTTAAGCAGTGTTTTTGCAGGACTTATGATAGCTCCTGCGTGGTTAGTGAATTTTGGAATTACTCCACTGGATGTTATGCTTATTTTTTTTATTGGTGGTTTGGCTGGCGCTTACTCGGTCCGTGATGCTCGCGCGCGAGGGACTTTGATTGCCGCGGGAATTTATGTCGGCATTATTCAAACTGTTGTGATGATTTTAATTCAGCATGATCTTCTTTTGCAATGGTCGACGTATTCTTTAAAGTCTGTGATAACGCCGGTTTTTGTAAGTGGAATGCTTTGTGTGGGGGTTTTGTCGTCGCTTAAAGTTTTTGAGTATTTGTTTGGGGTTATTACAAATTTTAGTTTGCTGGAGTTGGCGGATTTTAATCAGCCGCTTCTTAAGCGTATGATTTTGGAAGCTCCGGGCACGTATCATCATAGTTTGGTTGTCAGCAATATTGCAGAAGCTGCCTCTGACGCAATTGGTGCTAATGCTCTTTTGACGCGTGTAGGTGCGTATTATCATGATATTGGCAAGTTGGTTAAGCCGGATTATTTTACTGAAAACCAAATTTCGGTTGGCAATAAGCATGATGATCTTGAACCGTCGATGAGTCGGCTGGTGATTCTTAATCATGTTAAGGAAGGCATGGAGTTGGCCAAAAAATATCGGCTTAATCCTATTATCGCTAATTTTATCCCAGAGCATCATGGGACGAGTTTGATGCATTATTTCTATCAGCGCGCACTGACTAAGACGCTGGATACCGATGAGGTGAGTGAAGAAAATTACCGTTATCCGGGACCTAAGCCCCAGCGCAAAGAGACGGCCATTGTTCTTTTGGCGGATTCGGCGGAGGCCGCGACCCGCTCATTAGAGGACTTAACGCCTAATCGTATTGAAGAAGTTGTGCGCAAAGTGATTAATAATAAATTCATTGACGGTCAATTAGACGAAAGCAATTTGACTTTAAAAGAAATTGAGACGATTGCTGTGACGTTTACGCGTAGTTTAAGTGCCGCGTATCACGGCCGCGTCAAATATCCGGAAGTAAAAAATGCCAGTGATTATCGAAATCCAAAATCTGCAAACGACAATTCCGCTTAATTGCGACAAGCTCAATAAAATAATCCAAAAAGTTCTTAAAGTCCAAAGAATTGCCAGCGGACATCTTGCTTTTGTTTTTGTCAATGACACAAAGATAAGAGCCTTAAACAAAAAATATTTGCGGCACGATTATGCCACCGATGTTTTGACATTTGACTGGAGTGAAAAAAAAAGATCGTCAAGTATTGATGGAGAGATAGTTATTTCTACGCAAATGGCCAAGCGTAATGCCGCAGAATATAAAGTCAGCGCTCACGACGAGATTTTGCTTTATATGATTCATGGAGTTTTGCACCTTTTAGGTTATGAAGATCATAGTTCGTCGGGAATTAAGAAGATGAGAGCTCAAGAAAAGAAATTAATGCATTTGATTGATATTTAATGCGATGGTAGGGAACGGTCGCGACCGTTCCCTACGAATTGATAATTCGACATGATTTTAAAAACCGACGGCATTGTTTTAAAGATATTTGACCTGCGTGAGACTAGTCGCATTGCGATATTTTTTACCAAAGAGTATGGAAAGGTCAGCGGTGTCTTAAAGGGAATTCGCAAAGACCATAAAAGTTTGGCAGCAGCGTCGATCGGTTTTCGGTAAATTTTATTGTGTATTATCAGTATCGCAATTCGGATTTGCATCTGATTAGCCATTGTGATTTGAAGAGTTATTTTTATCCGATACGTCAAGATTTAAAGAAGTCGCTGGCGGCCAGTTATATTTTGGAATTAGTCAATTTGATAATGCCGCCGGAAGAGAAGAATCAAGAGATTTATCAGCTGATGATCGATTTTTTGGAAAGTTTGCAGACGGCAGACGATCCAAATCTGTTGGTGCATTTTTTTCAGATCAAGATTTTGTCTTTGTCAGGGTTTAAGCCGCATTTGGACACATGTCTTAAGTGTAAGAAGCGGATTATCGAACAGGCGCGGTTTAGTTTAAGAGAAGGCGGGCTTGTTTGTTTGGATTGTTCGGCAGGCGATGTGACGCTCGAAGCGCTTTCGCCGGGTGCGGTGTCGTCGATTATTTATGCTGAAGGTCATGCTTGGCCGATTTGTCTGCGGCTTAAATTGACCGAGTCGGTGCAAAAGGAATTAAAGTACGTGTTAAATAATTTTTTGGTTTTTCATCTGGGACGAAAAATTAAATCAGCGAAATATCTCAAGTAGGGAACGGTCGCGACCGTTCCCTACTATTGTGAATAATCCAAACTTACGTATCGCGTTAATTAATTATTTTAAACAAACAACATAGGAGAATATCATGTCTAGAAAGATCATTAAACCCGCCAATGCCCCTATTGCTGTTGGTCCGTACAACCAAGCTGTGGTGGCCGGAAATTTTGTTTTTACTGCCGGACAAATTCCGCTGGATCCGGTGAGCGGAGCTATTGTCGGAAGTACGATTAAAGAACAGACAGAACAGGTTTTAAAAAATTTGCAAGCTGTCCTTGCCGGTGCCGGAACATCGTTTGATAATGCGGTTAAAATGACGGTGTTTTTAAAAGATATGAACGATTTTGCGGGGATGAATGAGGTTTATGCAAAATATATCCGTGCCGAAAACGCCCCGGCTCGCTCGACGATACAAGTTGCGCGCTTACCTAAAGATGCTTTGGTTGAGATCGAAGCCGTGGCGGTTATTTAGATTCCCTTGCTTCGATCGAAATCCCAAGAGCCGAATGGCTCGGGGTTGAGATCGAGGCCGTGGCAATAATTTAGATTTCCTTGTAGGATTGACTTAGTGTCCCGGGCGAGTTTGATTTTTGTTTACTTTAATTTCTTTTTGAAAAAACAAAAATCACTGTTTGAGCACGGGATACTATGTCAATCCTGCAAGTTTTAATTGTTTTTTAATAATCTTGTTAAATGTCCGTCGGGAATATTGGTTTTTGGATCAGGTTTGGAAAGTTGAGCTAGGATTTCTTTGGCTAGCGTTTTGCCGATTTTGTCAACTTCTGAAATTTCTTCAACTCCGGCCTTTTTTAAGTCTGCAAAATTTTTATATCCTTTTTCAAAAAGATTGCGCGCCCGCACGCGGCCGACGCCTTTAAGTTGTGTTAACTGCGTCAACTCTTCCTTAACGCCGTAGCTAACGCGGTTTTTAAGATGCAACAGCGGCCAACTTAGATTTGTAAATCCAAAAAGCTCACTGAAAGTCAGAGCCGCGTGCAAAAGCCAAAGGTTTGATTCCAAATGCCGATAAACATCGCCGGGTCCTATGCCAAACTCATCGCAGAGGGTTTCTTCTTTTTCTTCTTCGATCCACTTGGCCATCATCATGGTTGTTTTGGCCACTGACAAAAATAAAATAAAGTTTTCTAGGGTGGGTAATTCTTTTGTTGTTATAAACAGTTCATCTTGATAATTATTTACAAAAAATTCTATTTTTTGTGTGTCGGCTTTGCCGGGTTTAAGAAGCGGGCTGTCGGGACAAGCGGCAAACATATGTAAGATTCCGACGCTGGAAAATGATTTTCCCTGATGGATTTTAGAAAGTCCCTCGCGAAGGACAATGCTGGAGGCTGGATCAATATAAAGCCGGCTGGTGCATTGGCCAAATGCTGTGGCATGAAAGCGAAAACCATTTTTTTCAATAAAGCCTTCGTTGGTCAAAAACTCAAAAACGTCCCCAATAGTGTCAAGCAGATTAGGAATAAGCCGCTGATGTGAAAGAAATGTATGCGAGAGAAATTCAAAAGTGTCATTCATATCATGCACGTATCCGCCGGCAATAGACGAGAGAATATGAAAGCGCAGTGCCGCTTGATTGCCGAGCTTCGAAAAAATGGGTTCGCTTGAGGCTTTGATGTAGCGATCCAAAAGGGTTTTGGCTTCGCCTGACGTTTTGGCTAAAAGAACAGACTCGCCGTATTTATCAAATTGCGGCCGTCCTGCACGCCCGGCGCATTGCTTATATACTAAGACAGGAATAAAAGATGAACCCAAAGAGCTTTCAAAGCGTTTCGTGTCACGGACAATGACCCGACGGGCAGGGAGGTTAACTCCGGCGGCCAAAGTCGGCGTTGAACAGATGACCTTGATAAGATTATTTTTAAAACTTTGTTCAACGAGTTTGCGTTGTTCTGCCTTAAGGCCAGCATGATGAAAAGCACAACCATGTTTAACCGTGTCAGCCAATTGCCGGCAGACTTTGGTCGCGCTCGATATTGATCCAATAATTTCACTGCTGATAAGGCCAAGTTCCCTTTTTTCGTCCGCGGTCAGCAGTTTGGCCACAGTGCCGCAAAGCTCTCGACCCGCCGCTTGACTGGATTTGCGCGAATTGACAAAGACCAAAACCTGTCCTTTGGATTTGATCGTGTCCGCAGTCAGTTTGCCGATATCGTCTTTGGCGTCTTCCTTAATAATACGCGTTGCGTAATTATGAAAATGGATTTCTTCACCTAAATAAACGCCTTCTTTAAGCGCAATTGGCCGCCAGGTACTTAAGACAAGCTGTGCGTTAAGCCATGTGGCCATACTTTTAGCATTGCTGACCGTGGCACTTAAGGCAATAATTTGTGCTTTGGGGTTTAGCTGGCGTATGCGGGCGGTCAAAATTTCAAGTGTGGGTCCACGCATTTCATCGTTTAAAAAATGGATTTCATCGACGACGACAACACTTAAGCCATTGATCAGCCATTTGGCGCGGGCACGCAATAAGCTGTCGACTTTTTCGGCGGTGGCCACAAGGATTTGGTTGCGGCTTAGCATTTTGTCGGATGTTTCGCTGTCACTGCTGGCTAAGCCAATCGTAATTCCCAGCGATGCATATTTCTTTTGAAAGTCTTCGCATTTTTCGCTGACCAAAGCTTTAAGCGGCGCGATATACAGACAGCGGCCGTTGTTTTGCAAAATGCTTTTTAGCATACAAAGCTCGGCGATGAAAGTTTTTCCGGCGGCGGTGGGAACCGATAAGAGAATATTTTTGCCATCCAGTGCGCCTGCGTCAATCGCCTGTTGTTGCGGCGGATAAAGTTCTTTGATTTTTTGCGATTCAAAAATTTCTTTGACGGTTTGCGGAAAGTTATGCGCGGCTAAAAGTTCGTGCAAGTTCATAAAAGACGCCTTTAAAAAACAAAGTTAATGCTTTGGGTTTTAAGCTACTGATATATAATTGTGTTCATATTAGCATATGCGAATAGTCATTCAAAGAGTTAAAGAGGCTAGTGTTAAAGTTGCGCATCAAACGGTCGGCAAGATCGGTTTGGGAGCGCTTGTTTTTTTGGCCATTGCCGACGAGGACAATGAGCAAAGCCTTGACTGGATGGTCAAAAAGGTTTTTGACTTGCGGATTTTTGAAGACAAGCAGGGCAAGATGAACCTTTCTTCCCAAGAGGCCGGCGCAGAGTTTTTGGTTGTTTCGCAGTTTACACTGTTAGGCGATTGTGTAAAGGGCCGACGACCGTCTTTTGACAAAGCCGCAGAGCCAAAAAAAGCAGAGGATTTTTATAATCGTTTTGTTGAAAAGTTGCGGCAAAAAAATTGTAAAGTTGAAACCGGAACGTTTCGCACGGATATGCAAGTGTCACTGACTAACGACGGGCCGGTTACGCTGGTGATAGATAGTCCGTTAAGTTTAGGGGGATAGCGGTTAGCGATTTGCGTTTTAACCGTAGGGAACGGTCGCGACCGTTCCCTACAAAAAACAATGCAATATTTATTCCGGGGCGTATTGCAATACACCCCTACAACGAATTATATGAAAAAATTTTATCTCATTCTTTTATTTTTCCTTCTTCTCACCGCCCCCGCGTTTGCTAATAATTTGACGATTTCAAACGTCACGATTGAAGACCGCAATGCATCGGCCAATACCATGGTCGTGCAGTTTAATATCAGCTGGGACCACAGCTGGCGCAAGGATGACGGGCGGCACGATGCGGCGTGGGTGTTTGTTAAACTTTATCAAAACTCAACGGCTCCCTGGAAGCACGGCTTGCTCTACACCGCCGGCACCAATCCGTCAGGGACGTCTCCGGGAACCAATTCGGATTTAAAAATCGTCGTGCCCAGCGACAAAGCCGGAGCATTTCTTTCAAGAACAGCGACAGGCAAAGGCGCGTTTTCATCTCAAAAAGTGCGGCTGGTTGTCGACTACGGCTCAAGCGGTTTGGCGGACACCGACACCGTGACCGCCAAAGTCTTTGGCATTGAAATGACCTATGTTTCCGAAGGCCCATTTTATGCGGGCGACGGAACCAACCCCAACGCGGATGAGGTGGTGGGGAATGTTTATTCTGTGCCAGATGCTTTTGTGTCTGTATTTAACTCCAACGGTACTTTTCAATGGTCCAAGCGTCTGGGGGGGACGGATAGTGACTATTGTTATGGGGTAACGGTGAATAGTGTTAATAATGTTAGTGTTATCGGAGTTTCTTTTTATAATGCGGATTTGAACGGAGATGGGGATACATCTGATACCAATGAAACAGGAAATACTGGTGTGTATGCGAATCTGGATACTATTATTTCTGTGTTTAATTCAGCGGGGACGTTTCAATGGGCTGAGCGTCTTGGGGGAACGGGTTTTGATTACGCTCGTAGTATAACATCAGACAGTGCGGATAATGTTATTTTGACAGGATTTATTGAGCGCAGTGCGGATCTGAATGGAGATGGGGATACATTTGATACCAATGAAACAGGAAATACTGGAGTGTATGGGACTATGGATATCTTTGTTTCTGTGTTTAATTCAGCGGGGACGTTTCAATGGGCTGAGCGTCTTGCGGGAACGAGTATTGATAATGCCGGCGCTCTAATGGCGGGTAGTACGAATAATGTTATTGTAACTGGGTTCGTTGAGCGTAATGCGGATTTAAACGGGGACGGGGATACAACCGATACCAATGAAACTGGTCAAACTGGTGTGTATGGTAACTATGATGCGTTTATTTCTGCATTTAATTCAGCGGGGACGTTTCAGTGGTCTAAGCGGCTTGGTGGAACCGGGTCAGATACCGTGGTATGGATAGATTTTGATAGCAGTGATAATATTGCGGCAGTCGGTTATGTTAATCGCAGCGCAGATTTAAATGGGGATGGTGATACGGGCGACAGCAACGAAACCGGCAATACGGGTGTTTACGGGGGAGATGATTTTTTTCTTTCTGTGTTTAATTCAGCGGGGACGTTTCAGTGGTCCAAGCGGCTTGGCGGGACTGGAACGGACCGAGGGTATGGATCGATCATGGATTCGGCCGGGAATGTCAGGGTAATTGGGTATGTTAACGGGAATGTTGACATTACTGGAGACGCGGATACGGGAGATAGTGGGGAGACAGGCGGTGGGGTTTATGGTGCCAACGACATTTTTATTTCAGGGTTTAATTCGGCTGGTACGTTTCAGTGGGCTAAGAGGCTCGGGGGGACAGGTAGTGATACTGCCAGTATGACCGTTGATAGCTTCGACAGGGTGATTATAGTCGGATATGGGAATGCTAACGGGGATTTAAACGGTGATGGGGATACAGCTGATACTAATGAAGAGGGGAACACGGGGGTGTATGGAGGTGATGATTTGTTTATTTCGGTTTTTAATTCTAGCGGTATATTTCAATGGTCCCAGCGCTTGGGGGGGACAACTGATGATACGGGTTCTGGTATCGCCAGTGACAATGCGGGCAATATTGTTTTGGCCGGATCTGTTGATAGCAAATCAGACCTAAATGGTGATGCGGCGATCAATGCGACCTATGGGGTTTATCAGGATGGGGCGGATGATAGCGCGGTGCAGATTACAACAACGGGCAAATTGGTAACCTGTGATGTTAACAGCAATGATGATATTGACACATCCCCTGTGACGGTCACCGGCGGAAGTGGGATCACGGGCAACACCTCCTGGCCTAATGGCTATGATGATTTTTATGCGATGAAATACGAAATTACCCAAGGGCAGTATGTGGATTTTCTCAATTCTTTAAGCCGCGTCCAGCAGGGGATGCGGGTCGCTTCAACAGTCAGCGCGGACACAATCGCCAATTATTATGTGATGACCAGCGGAACCTCGGTGGGCAGCCGTCAGGGGATTCGGGCGCCGGCCTCCGGCAACGGGACCAGCCCCACGACCGAG
>CAZNNZ010000069.1:3368-9081 GCA_964574575.1 uncultured Planctomycetales bacterium | reverse complement strand
AGCGGCATACGTGCCCATCCCAAGAGGTAATCATAAACTTTCAGCAGTAGTCGCGCTTGTTCGGTAACCAATAAAACAAAAATTGACAATAAAAATGGCAGAAAAAAATGCAAATTCCGGATCAATTTAAAAAAGAAAACATGCTCAAAGAGCCATTGATGAACAGGCGTCACGGCCCCTAAGCTAATAAACAAAAGACTCATAAACAGTATGAGCAAAAAAATAATCCGCCGATTAATCCGATTTAAAGCCCCCATAATAAGAATCAAAAAAGCAAAACCGCTAACATAAAAAATCCCATCATTACTAAAGACCAACTTGTCTTGATTAGTAATTAGATCACGCGCAGACATCCGGCTGCCTATTCCCATCTGGTTCATTTGATTGTAATTTGTAAATGCAGCTCCCTTAGTAAACACTTGCTGGCCAGTCTGACGGCAAGGCAAAACAACCTCATGAGAAACGGTGCTCTGATAAGCCCAAAAAGCAGGCGCCATCGAAAGAAATAAAATACCCAGCGTCAAAACAAAAAAAAGCGGTTGCCTACGAACAAAGCGGAAAGTTTTTGAGATCATTGCAATACAACCACGAGGATTGACCAAGACAAAAATCAAAACGGCCAAAATAAGCACAACTATAAAATAAATTGGCAAATAAGACTGCATAATCATCATAAGGGCAAAGATCATTCCCACCCACGAAGTCCGAAGTTTTTGAGGAAAAACCATTTCGTCTGTTTGACAAAATCGCGCTAAAAAGTAAAAAAACCATACAGCCGGAACAAAAATTAATAAAACAATAAAACGGAAACTGATGATTACTCAAATCGCAGACAATAGTGAGAAAAGAAATGCGATATACGCGCCACGAGCATCTTTTAAAACAACTTTCGCCAAAAAATAAAAACCCATTTGCCCAATTAAAAAATAAAGAAAAATCGTGTAAACAAAAGCTTGATACTGCGGCAAACCCACACAATTTAAAAGGAGAGTTACTAACCATGCGGGATTAAAAACACCAAAATAATTATGAATAATCTGCAGAGGGAAACCCCATAAAACAAATGGATTCCACACGGGGAAAACCCCGGTACGCAAATGATCCAAAAAGAATTTGACCATAGCATAAAGCGCGAAAGGCTCTACTCTCAATGGCGCTAAACCCGTGAGAATATTACGAAAAGAATAAAGCCACAGGATAATGGGAATCAGAAATTTCAAAAAAGAGAAAAGCATAATGTATTAGCGGTGAGCGATCAAACTTTCTAAAAACAGTGGTTACAACAATTTTTAAGAGAATGTATTTTAAACCTGAGAATTTGTGATCAGCGGGCGTGGTTGCTTTAAAAAATAGACATCCCGAAGAAGAATACTGATAACTTTAAAACATTCCATGAAATTCTTAAAGCTCAAAGCCCGTGAATGGCCACCTTTGCGGCCAACAAAATCAAAAGGAACTTCTTTATACGTCGCGCCAGATTTGATCAAACGGATCAAACATTCCGCAAGAATCGTCATCCCTTGCGATGATTTGATCTCTAAAGAACGAACATCCTCTGTGCGGTAAAGTGTCGCACCATTAAAACATTTAAGGCGCATTCCAAAAAGAATATCTAAAATAATAACAAACGAATAAGAAATAAACCGACGGTAAATCGGCCGATTCTTCATGCTGACCATATAAGAGATAATCAAATCCGCTTTGCCCATTTGCGCTAAAAAAGTCCGCAAATACAATGCAGAAATTTCATTATCTCCAGGAAAAACCGTCACATAATCTTTGCTGGCACATTTAAACCCACGATTTAAAGTAAATGCATGGCCGCAATTTTGTTCATTATGTATAACCCTAACTCGCTTATTTTTTTGCGCCTCTGCCTCTGCGTTCTGCCCCGTCATGTCTGAGCTTCCATCATTGACAACTAAAATTTCATAATCTTCAGAAAACCCAGAAAAAGCATCCGCGACGCTATGTATAGCGTCTGCGATATTAGCTTCTTCATTAAATGCTGGAATAACAACCGTAATTGCTTTGGACATAAACCCCCTCTTTTAACACATCGACTGTAATTTACCGCCATCAACATAAAAACAAGACCCGGTGATCCATGAAGCCTGGGCTGAAGCTAAAAAAATCACCATCCCCGCAATATCGCGACCTTCACCAACGCGACCCAGCGGGATCTTAAGCGCTTCTTGATTTTCAAATTCCCGTCGAACGATTTCTTTATTCTTTTTCTGCAGTTGAGTAAGATAAGCAATATTACGTTCCCAGGCATCACTATGCACGGGACCCGCACAAACAGCATTCACTAAAATTCTTTCCTTAGCCAAAGTATTAGCCAAATATTTACTAAAATTAATAACTGCCGCCTTAGAACTCGTGTAATGCGGATTATATTTCCCCGGCTGAACACCCGAAAGAGACGAAACAAAAATAATACGCGCAGAACGTGATTTGCGCAAAATTGGCAAAGCATAACGCGCAAGATACACACTGCTCATCAAATTGAGTTTATACGTATCCAGCCAATCCTTATCGAGAAGCTTTTCCAAATCACCAAATTTCTTTGCCCCGCCCGCATTATTTATGACAATATCCAGCTGGCCAAATTTTTTTGATATAAACTGCAGAATCCTTTTAACATCCGCCGCTTTAGTTACATCCCCCGTGACAGTAAAAATTTGCCCACGAGCATTTTGAATTTCTTTTTGTGCTTTTAATAAAGCAGGTTTGCCGCGGCCGCAGATGACAACCTTGACCCCCTCCATCGCTAAACCTTGCGCAATAGCGTAACCAATACCCTTACTGCCGCCAGTTACCAAAGCAACTTTATCTTTAAGTTCTAAATCCATTCTTTCTTTCCTTATCGAAACGAAACACCAAACCACTTTGTTCCTGCAAAGTCAATCCTCCATCGACGGTCAAATTCTGTCCGGTAATAAATCTTGACCCCGCAGAACAAAAAAACAAAACCGCTGCAGACACATCATCCGCACTTCCAACCGTACCGGATGGATGACATGACAAGGCAATATGCCGATAATACGCATTATCTTTTTTTTCAAAAGTTTTACGATTTTCATCCTTAACAATAAATCCTGGCAAAACTGCGTTGACCCTGACACCAAAAGGCCCAGCATATGCTGCTAAATATTTTGTAATCTGATTGATCCCCGCTTTGGCCGCATGATAACTGGGCGCTTGATGACAAGTCATAAAACCGGCGACTGAGCCAATATTGACAATAGATCCCCCATCATTTTTTTTCATAACCTTAATCGCCGCCTGCGAAGCAAAAAAAACAGCCCGCAAATTAATATTCATTGAAGCATCCCAATGGTCTTCACTTTCTTCGAGTAAAGTCCTCTGCTTACCTATCCCTGCATTATTAACGAGGATATCTAAACGCCCCGCTTTTTTTACAACTTGATTAACAATGTTTTGTGGCCCGCCCCGAGCACTAAGATCAGCAGCTAAGAATTCAGCCTTGATCTTTTTTTTCTGAAATTCACAACACGTCATCTCTGCTGCTTTAGAATCAATATCCACAATAAAAACTTTTGCCCCCTCAGAGCCAAAAACGCGCGCAATATTTTTCCCGATTCCTTGCGCAGCTCCAGTGACAAGTACGACTTTATTTGTAAATTTCTTTCCAAGCATTATCAGTTTCCTATCAAATGATACCTTTGCAAAAATTGTTCCCACTGCTCAATTAAAATTTGTTCTGTTTGCACAACTCTTAATATTTTTTGCAAAGGACCACTAAAAATAAAATGATCATCGTCCCCAAGCTCTTCTTGCATTTCCGGACGGTGATGATCCGGATCTTTAAAAATCACATAGGGAACTTTACCAAAAATCGCCATATTGCAAGGACCACTGGCCATGCCCATAAAAAAAGAACCGGCTTGAATAAGTGCCAAATCACGGCCGATATCCTGACTTTCATCACTGGCGACTATAACATTCTTTAATTTCCGAATTTGCTCACCCGGCTCATCATTGCCAATCAAAATAAATTTCGCCTTATACCGGCTGCTGCAATATGCAAAGAATTTAAACCATGCATCAAAATTGGCATTACTTTGGCCTAATTGTAAAGGGACATTTTTTAAATGCACCACAACGGCCATTTCGGATTTGAGATGCTTTTTGTAAAAATCTAAAGCTCTCCTGCGGCTAGCAAGATTAACCAATAAATAAGGAATTTGCCCATGCGTTTTAAAGAAGTTTTGCACATATTTTGTCGTACCATAACGATACTGCGTCTTTATGTTTTCAGACGGCCAAATCTCATAATCCCGAAACTTAATCAAGCCCACACTGCCCGCCGATTGACTCCAATAAATATTTTTGACACCTGCCAATTCATAAAGCACATTCAAAAGCAAATAATTTTTACAAATAGCCTTAGTTAAAACGATCAAATCCTCCTGATTAGCTCTCTCTTGGCCAACGATGGGCAAGTTCAATTCCCCGCTAAAAACAATATCACAACCAGAGTCACAAGACTTTTCCTGAGCGACTAAACTTAATTCTTCTACAAAAATCAAAAGTCCACCCAAAGTCAAAGGCGAAACTGTCAAATCCCAATGACCGCACACACGTTTTGTTTTTTTTAAATCCGACCTAAGCGAAACATCAACACTGTTGCTCATAAGAATAATCTTTTTTAAAAGCACCTAATACTTTTTGGATAATCCCAGTCGGTGAAAAACCCAGCCGCTCGCTTTGCTGTTGATATGAGCCGTAATCACGAATAAATTGGTCTGGAATGCACAAAAATTCAGCCTGCAATTTAGGAATATCCCGCGTCAAATAAAGAACATCACTGCCCAAGCCGCCTACACGGACATGCTCTTCGACGACCAAAACGCGTTTTGTTTTTGCGACACTTTGATAAATCATCTCTTCACACAAAGGCCAAAGAGTTGGCAAATAAATAATCTCGCAGTCCCAGCCACTAACGGATAATTGGCGAGTAGCCTCAAGCGCATGGTCCAAATGTGGGGCCGTGACAATCAAAGTCAAATCTTTTCCCTCACGGATTTTAATTGCTTGACCAACGATAATTTGTCTGGCAGAGAATCCATGATGATGACCATATTCGGGGATTCGCAATAAAGTAAGCTTATCATTTTTATAAGTTTGACGAAACAAACAGTCAAACTCAAGTGCAGAACCGGGGAAAAGAACTTGCGTGCCTTCCAAAGTTTTTAATAACGCTGCATCATTATAGCAATGATGCGTGCATCCTAAATTAGAATAATCAAAAGCACTCCCGACGGTGATAAGCGTTCCTCCTAATTTTTGATAGCAAAAATCCAATTTAATTTGCTCAAACGATCGTTCTAACAAAAATGGCGCTATCGTATGCGCAACTGGATACATTCCTACCTTGGATAACCCTGCGGCCATGCTAATAATCGTCGGTTCACAAATACCAATATTAAAATAACGACCCGGACAAGCTTTAGCAAAATTTTGCAAACGAAAATGGCTGATGTCTCCAACCATAACCACAAGGAGAGGATCTTGCGTCCCAACAGCCAGCATCGTATCGGCAAATTGCTGACGAAGAGAAATCATGCCAAAGCCTCCATAATAAATTTAAATTCTTCGGCCGTCGGAATACGATGATGCCACGTCCCATGACCCTCAAGCATAGCAACCCCTTTGCCTTTTATGGTCTTAGCCAGAATCACTGTCG
>CAZNNZ010000069.1:0-3358 GCA_964574575.1 uncultured Planctomycetales bacterium | reverse complement strand
CTCATTTTCAGCATTAATGGCCACGGCTGAAGATGAAATTGGATCTTTTCTAAAACATCCTTCAATTCTTTTTCTGAGTGTCCGTCGACAACCATGGTTTTCCAACCAAACGCCTTCCATTTGGCTTCCAAATCATCTCGAGGCATCAACTCTGCCGCTGAACCGTTCCAGTCTACAATCACGACCAAATTCCCTAATTGCAAATTATTTGCCACGTTTGCTGCTTCCCAAACCGTCCCCTCATGACATTCACCGTCACCGACTAAAACAAAAACTCGATTCATTCTTTGCTGGATGCGCAAACCCAAAGCGATACCTACCGCCAAAGGAAGACCGTGGCCTAAAGATCCCGTAGACGATTCGACTCCGGGGACCTTGGTGCAATCGGGGTGTTCCCCCAAAATGCCTTGAGGCTTGCAAAAAGCGCGTAAATCTTCTTGTTTCAAAAATCCCTGTTCTTTCAAAACCACATACAAAGCAACACACCCATGGCCTTTGCTTAAAATAAAATAATCACGCTCAAGCCAAGACGGATTCTTAGGATCAAATTTTAAATAAGACCGGTATAAAAGAGCCACGATGTCCACAATCGAGAATGCGCTGGGAATATGTCCATCGCGTGCTTCAGTCACCATTCGAACAATCTCACGTCGCAGATCATGATTCATCTGTTAACTTCTCCACCACAAAAGCTTTCGACCAGCCATTGTAATTGCCATATTCTTGAAAACGAATATCTTCGTGCTCATTTAAAAATTCCTTAATCGCCCTTTGCACGCCGTAAGACGATGCCCCAGAAAAACACCAAAAATCATCACAAAGAACCCAGCATCCCGTCTTTAAAACAGGGTACACAAATTCCAAAGCCTGCTTGGTTGATTCATAAAGATCCGCATCCAAATGAATGATCACCGGTGAATTTTTAGGGTCATCCCGAAATTTTTTGACGTCCGAGCGATTAAAAGAACTGTTAAATAATCCCGGGAATAAACGCAGCCGGTCTTTCGGTAATCCCGCAGATAAAATATTAGCTTTCACAAAATTTATGCCAGCTGACCGAAAATTCCCCGGCGTAAAACCCGGCATATATTTTTGTGCCTTTTGATCCACCGCACTTAAAGCCGGCAAACCTTTAAAAGAATCAAACCCCGCATAAGAATAGACCTGATCCCGTAAAAGATAATACGCCTCTTTTATCGACTCACCTTGAAAAACCCCAAATTCCCAAAAAGACCCTTCCAAATGACTTTTATCCAAGAATTCTCTAATCCATGCTAATAAAGCTTTTCGCCCCAGCAAAGAACCAAAACTCGTCCCTTGAGTAAAACTTGGGGATCTTTTATTGCTCATGCCTTGTCCTTTTATCCCAATTGTTATTTAAAATCCAAAATTATTGCCCAAAATATCCCCGACCTTGTCCGCCGTCAATTGGGATAATACTGCCCGTATTAAACGATGCTAAGGACGATGCAAGAAAAACCACAAAATCCGCAATCTCCTGCGGTTTGCCAAATCGACCGATCCGCTGGCGTTCCGTCAAAAATTTTTTAACGTGTTGCGGTTGCGCTTTTAATGTCTGATCCCAATACCCTTGCTCTGTAAAAACTGCACCTGGCAAAAGAGCCGACATCACCACCCCATCGGGCGCAACCACCCCACCCATACTGCGTGTATAGGCACTCAAAGCTGCTTTGACCGCACAATAAACAACAGGCCCTTGATTTTCCATCGCCGCAATCGAAGAAATATGAATAACCCTGCCCCATTTTTGTTTTTGCATCGCCGGAATCAATAAACGATTTAGCTCGACGGCAATATCAAAATTTAAACGATAAACCTTATGCCAATCCGCCATCGAACAAAAGGGATCCTTAATATTGAGCGTGCCGCCCAAATTATGAACGATACCATCAATAGTCCCAAAATCTTTTTTTAAATCTCTGACTAAACGACCCGGGGCTTTTGGCTTGGTCAAATCCATCGGGTAAACTGCATGTCCAGCGGCTTTACCACCAATGTCTTTAAGCAAATCTTTTAAATCCTTTGGCGTCCGTGAGACTGCGGCGATCTTAGCTCCTTCTTTGGCCAAGGCGCACGCAATGGCCCGGCCAATCCCACGTCCGGCTCCAGTCACTAAAATTTTTTTGTTTTTTAATCCAAGTTCCATATTTTTGCTTTCTACTTTAAATCATCCTCACGGGACAAACAATATTTTTCGGACGTTTTTTAAAAATCTTTCCTAGCTACAGTAGCGCGTAATCCACCATCATTTAAAATTTTCTTCGCCAAAGGATAAATCGCTTGCGCAAAAAGAAGCTGACCCTTGGCCGACGGATGCAAACCATCGTTGGCTGTCAAAGACGAATCTAAGCGCATTTCTTGTGAAACCATAAATATATCAACAACTTCAACACCTTTTTGTTTACAAACTTGTGAAATAATTTTATTAAAACTTGCAATACCCTTATGAATATCACGCCCGGGTGAAAACGTTGATCCCTTTAACGTAAGCGAAAAATCCGGAATATTGATAACCACAATTTTATTAGCAGGCAATTCGGACAGCATATCGTCTAAAAGATCCGTAAAATTTGCACGAAAACGCTCCTGCGTTGAATTTTGCAACCAATCATTAACTCCGATCATAAGAGTTGCAAAAGTCGGTTCTGACTTTCGCAAAACCGGGATTTCCCACTGCTGAGCATCGACGGTGGTCCAACCATTACGACTCGGATTAGCAACCAGTGAAATATCAAATCCATCCGCGCGTAATTGTTCTGTCAAAAGAACCGGCCATGCTTCTTTTGGATTAACGCCAGTACCTATCGAATACGAGTCACCGATAACCACGTAACGAATTTGCGGATCCTGCGCTAAAGAGAACTTCGCACAAAAAGCAAAAAAAATAATCACAAGAATAACTGCTAATTTAACTTTCATAGAGGTTGTATTTTATGTCAAGTCTTAAGGTTTGTCGCTCACATTTTTGCAAGAGATTTTAAAAACGATTGTTCAACCAAACCTTTGACAACAATCATCCGCCCACGCAGCTTTAAATGTTCATTCGGATAAAATGGCCCGTCGCCATCTTCTCTCCAGCTAAAATCACTGGTCGGCAAAGATTGTGAAAAATCCAAGAAAGTTACACCACTAGGTTGCAAAACCTTTTTAATCAAATCAACATTTTGCGCGATGCGATTTAAGGAATCTTTTCCTAAAGACTGCCCAATCGTCTGAACATCAACCGGCGTGATATAAAAAATCGGTTCAATTCGCTGCGCTTTGAGCAGATCCGCTGTGCGAACCAAAGCTTTAATTTTGCGATGCTCGGCCGTCAAAGAATACATATAACGGAAAA
>CAZNNZ010000068.1:0-9163 GCA_964574575.1 uncultured Planctomycetales bacterium | reverse complement strand
AAGAGCAATATTGCGCTTTTCCCATTTAGCCGCACCAACCGGATACGTTCCGTCAATAGGAAATTGGCTAACGCGCAAAGAATCCCCGCATTGACTGACAATTTTTCCGATAACTTCGCTGACAAACTGCGGCGCACCGCTGGCAACCGCCGGCACAAGACCAATGGCACTCGTCGCGGTGGCCGGAATTTCCAGCTGATGCAAATGCAAAAGTGTTTGATCGACGGCCGCATAATTCATCGCGACAACATCTTCACCTTTTTTCTCATACGTCTTTTTAATCGAAGTCTTAATCTGCTTAATAGCTTCATCTTTAGACAAAATGCCAGAAATCGCAAAAAAACAAGTCTGCATAATCGTGTTAACCCGCCCGCCCATCCCTGCCTCGTGGGCGACTTTGTAGCCGTCAATAACAAACACCCGCAATTGTTTTTCGATAATCTGCTTTTGTACCGTCGCAGGCAAATGCGCCCAAACTTCGGTAGGACCATATTGGGTGTTGAGCAAAAAAACCGCCTTTTGATCGGCGTATTTCAAAACATCATACTGAAAAAGGAAATTAAACTGGTGGCACCCGACAAAGTTCGCTTTCTTAATCAAATAGGATGAGCGAATCGGCGCAGGGCCAAAACGCAAATGGGAAATTGTAAGCGACCCCGACTTTTTGGAATCATAAACAAAATACCCTTGCGCAAAATTGGGCGTATTCTCACCGATAATCTTAATGGAATTCTTGTTCGCACTGACCGTCCCGTCGGCGCCAAGGCCATAAAAGACCGCGCGAACACCACCTTCGTTTTCGGTTGAGAAATGCTCATCATAACTTAGCGAAGTGTGTCCCAAATCATCATCAATACCGACGGTAAAATGATTCTTAGGATTTTCTTGACTTAGTTCATCATAAACCGCCTTGACCATAGCCGGGGTAAATTCTTTGGACGACAAGCCAAAACGTCCGCCGATAATTGTAGGGATTTGGCTAAATTTCTTCTGCTTGGCTGTTTCAAAAACGGCATTGACGACATCTAGATATAGCGGCTCCCCACCACTACCTGCTTCTTTGGTGCGGTCTAAAACCGCCAAAGATTTTAATGTCTTGGGCAAAGCCGCAATCAAATGTTCATTGGAAAACGGACGATACAATCGGACAATCAGAAGCCCGATCTTTTCGCCTTTTTTAAGCAAACAATCGACCGTTTCACGACACGCATCCGCACCCGAACCCATAATCACAATAACCCGTTCTGCGTCGGGCGCACCATAATAATCAAAAAGTTTATACTGCCGGCCAGTTAATTTTGCAAAATCATCCATCGCCTTTTGGACAATACCCGGACAAGCAGTGTAAAACGAGTTGGCCGCTTCGCGTGATTGAAAGAACACATCCGGGTTTTGGGCCGTGCCGCGAATAACCGGAGCCTCCGGCGTCAAGCGGCGGCTACGATGTTCCAAAATCCGCTTTTCGCTGACCATGGCGCGAATATCATCATCTGTCAAAATTTCAATTTTATTAACTTCGTGAGAAGTTCTAAATCCGTCAAAGAAATGAATAAATGGAACGCGAGATTCAAAAGTAATGGTGTGGGAAAGCAGTGCAAAATCCATGACTTCCTGTACCGAGGAAGAACAGAGGAAACCAAAACCCGTGGCACGAGCAGACATGACATCCGAATGATCGCCAAAAATAGACAATGCGTGTGTGGCCAAAGAACGGGCCGCTACATGAAAAACCACCGGCGTCAATTCTCCGGCGATTTTGTACATATTAGGGATCATAAGAAGCAACCCTTGAGAGGCGGTAAATGTCGTCGACAAAGCGCCTGTTTGCAGCGCGCCGTGCACTGCACCAGCCGCACCGCCTTCACTTTGCATTTCCTGCACCAGCGGAACCGTACCCCAAATATTTTTAGTCCCCTTGGCCGCCCATTCGTCGGCCAACTCACCCATCGTTGAAGAGGGAGTAATCGGGTAAATCACAATGACTTCATTAAGCCGATACGCTACATAAGCGGCGGCTTCATTGCCTTCAATCGTAACCTGTTTGCGCATACGTTTTCCTTAAATAAAAAATGATTTTTTCCAAAAACTTAAGACCTTTTAAAACGAAACTCCCGTATTGTAACTTATTTTTTTAATATTTCCTTAAAAAAATGTACTTTATAAGTACACTTAGGCTTTATTTCCAACGGATCAGAAAAATAAATATTAGGCTTATTAAACAATGATTTGCTTAGAAATTATTGACCCAGCTGATTACTTTACCAAATAATTGCGTGGCGGGAGGCTTGACGAATCAATTACTCCAATATTCTTCTTGCCTTATCAATTATTGTCCCTACAAAAAGAATATATTCGGCAACTTCTTTCTTCGAAATTGCTGCTCCATCATCATAGAGATCGCGATTGCGTTTCATGCGCATCACATTGCCGACCGTCAATATGTCAGAGTCGCTTAAAATTTCGCTGCAATGTCCAAATCCCGTAGGGAACACTCGCGAGTGTTCCCTACAAAAAATCTTGTCCATCGCCTACTTTTCCTAGTATAAAACATTTTGCTCTAAAACCTAAAACTCATATTGCTCAATGTCATTTAACAATTAAAAGTGGACACTTTGAACCCAAAAATAGGATTTTTGAGAAAATTAGAATGGCAGGACTTCATTTGGCGGGGCCTTCGGCTATTATTTACAACGGCAAAGAAATCTTTAAGCGCGCCAACCGAAGTTTTATCCCAACGACCTCAAATACTTCAAAAGAAACTTAAAACTTGGCTTAACTAAGAAAGCTTTGAGGAAATATTGCCTAGCCTCTGTGCGCCGAGGAACCTGACAGAGGTCTTTGCCCTTATTGCTATAAAACAGCGAAAGATAATTGGAATCTTTCTGCATCTTTGCAAAATGTTTTTCCACAAACCGGTCATTTCCCAAAAAATATTCCGGTGGATAACATCCTTTTCTCTCAAAAGAAAGATGTTTATTGCCCAAAATATCCTTTAGATAATAAATACGCGCCTGTTCCAAAACACGCACAAAATAATCAGCATCTTCAATGACACGGATTTCTTCATCAAAAAACCCAACGCGAGTGATAATATCTTTTCGCAGCATCCAAGAAGAAGGCGGCGAAAAAATCGAACCCGGAAACGCAGAGGACTCTACATAACCAGACGCAATCCCCGGGGAAACATAGGGACAATTTTCCTTTTTTAAATTACCTAAATTAGAAATAATAAGCCCCACATCCTCGGGAAGACGCCCAAATTCGTTGACTTGAATCTCTAGTCTTTCAGGCAAAAATTCATCATCCGAATCCAAAAAAGCCAAAAACTTTCCCTTAGAAAGACGCATGCCCGTGTTGCGCGCACCCGAAGCGCCCTTGTTTTGGGCATGGCGATGATATTGGATTCTTACGTCTGAAAATTTTTTGACGGTCGGCTCAATAGGATCCGTGGAATAATCATCCACAATGATCAGTTCAAAATTGGGGTATGTTTGGTCAAGAACACTCTTAATGGCACGGGCCAACCCTTCTGGCCCATTATAAACAGGGATGATAACGCTGACTAAAGGCAAATCCATTGTTATTTTCGCTCCTTGCCCCAAATCTTATCTAAAGTTTCTTCCCGCCCGGAGGCTTCATGATACATTTCATAGCGCTGGGCGCTTTTTTTGTAATAATCCTGATGATACTCTTCGGCCGGATAAAAAGTTGTCGCGGGAACAATTTCGGTGGCAATCGGTTTTTTAAATTTACCCGACGCACTCAAAGATTTTTTAGACTCTTCTGCTAACTTTTGTTGTTCTGGATTATGATAAAAAATCGCACTGCGATACTGCGTGCCATGATCCGCAAACTGGCTGTTAACAGCCGTTGGATCAATATTGTACCAAACGGTTTGTAAAATTTTGGCGTACGAAATTTCGCTGGGATCAAAAACCACCTCGACGGCCTCTGCATGGCCTGTTGTGCCTTCTGATACCTGTTCATACGTGGGATTCTTGGTATGCCCGCCAATGTAACCGGCCGTGACACTTTTGACACCTTTAATCTTTTCTAAAAACGGCTCCATGCACCAAAAGCATCCACCTGCAAAAGTCGCTTTTTCTAACTGCGGGACAGTAGCTTTTTCTTTACCGGCTTCTTTAAATTTGAGCGATGCAGAATTAATGCAAAAACGTTTTTTTGTCGGCATAGGGCCATCGTCAAAAACATGGCCCAAATGCGCCCCACAGCGCGGGCAATGGACTTCGACGCGCTCTATGCCATAGCTTTCATCGACGGTCGCGGCGACATTAGCTTTGTCAATCGGCTGATAAAAACTCGGCCAGCCGGTACCTGAATCAAACTTATGTTCCGAGCTAAACAAATCCAACCCGCAGGCACTGCATTTGTAATGGCCTTTGCGTTTATTGTCATTATATTCACCCGTAAAAGGGCGCTCGGTGCCATGCTCGCAGGTGACATGATATTGTTCTTTGGACAATTCTTTCTTCCACTGTTCGGACGTTTTAATCACACGCTCGACTTGTTTATAAGTTTTTGTATCTGCGTCAAAAACCTTAATCATTTCTTTTTTATTGTCTGCCATAGCCGTTTCTCCTAATAGTAAGACTACATAAAAAAATATAATCCCTTTATGTTTCATCGAACTTCCTTCCATAATAATTTTTATAACATGAGCATTATATTCTGATAAAGTAAGTTTTCTATGAACGATGCTTCTGACAATTGGTTTCAAAAACACCACAGCGCGCTTATTAGTTATTCGCATGAGGATATCACAGATTTGACAATTTGCGAAAAGCTCGTTGCCGAAACTTTTGTCTTAGCGCAAAAATCTCCGGCGTGTTTTTCAAACGAAAACGCCCAGCGCAAATGGCTTGTGGCCATACTCAAAAATAAAATTCATGACTTTATTTCTAAAAATCCTTCAACCGACTTAAATACTGGTTCAAAATGATGTCCGAACCCCCAAAAACACAAATTCAATCGCGTGAAATGTTTGCCGCCTTAAAAATCCGCGACGTCCGATTTTTTATATTGGCGGTCGGATTCTTTTCTTTGGCCAGCCGCGCACTGGCTGTTGTCATTGGTTTTCAAATTTATCAAATCACACACAGCGCTTTGGCTTTAGGAATTTTAGGATTAGTTGAAGCTGTGCCCGCACTTTCACTGATTCTTTTTGGCGGTTATGTGGCCGATCATTATGACCGGCGCAAAATTCTTCTCTGGACTCGATTATCAAGTTTGATTTGCGCAATCATTCTTATTATTCTATCGTTGGAAATCCGCGCCTTTTCTTTATTGGGCTTATACACCGTTATTTTTTTAGCAGGAATTGCCCGCGGATTTGCAGACCCGGCCAATTCCGCTTTTGAAGCGCAAGTCGTACCGCAACATTTGACCGTCAATGCCTCATCGTGGATCGGCAGCACGTGGATTGGCGCTTCGATCGCAGGTCCAGCGGCAATTGGCTTTGTTTTTGCGGCCTACGGGGCCGTGGGCTCTTATATCGTCATAAGCGCATGGTTTTTGTGCGCATGTGCAGCAACACTTTTTATTGCGCCCAAACCCGTCGTTATACAAGAGCACAAAGAACCTTTCCTTAAAAGTATTCGCGTCGGCTGGGACTTTGTTTTAAAACACCAGCCGCTGTTAGGCGCGCTGACACTGGATTTATTTGCTGTTTTGTTCGGAGGAGCTATGGCACTTTTGCCGATGTATGCGCGAGATATCTTGCACGTCGGGCCTATCGGATTAGGATGGCTTAATGCCGCGCCGTCGATCGGAGCGCTCTTGATCATGCTTATTGCAACCCGTCATCCGCCGATTGAACACGCAGGACGAAATCTCCTATGGACGGTCGCAGGATTCGGTGTTAGCATTCTCATCTTTGCATTCTCAAAGAACTTTGTACTTTCTATGACGGCGCTGATTTTCAGCGGAATCTTCGACGGAGTCAGCATGGTCATCCGCCGCTCAATGGTACGGCTTTTGTCTCCCAACCATATGCGCGGACGCATTGCCGCAGTTAGCTGGATTTTTGTTTGTTCTTCCAATGAATTAGGCGCTTTTGAAAGCGGCTTGATCGCCGCATGGCTTGGCGCTGTCCCTTGTGTTGCTTTAGGCGGAGTTTTAACGCTGGGAATTGTCGCTTTAACGGCATGGAAAGCGCCGCAACTGCGCCGTCTGCGCTTTAACCCGCAGACATTAGAACGGCAACTATAAAAAACAAGGATGCCATTGTATCCCGTGCGAGTTTGGCGAGCCCCGGCCGTTTCGCTGACATAAAAATTTTAATTTTGGGGCGAGACACTGTTTGAGCAGGGGATATAATGGCATCCTTGGGAACATTGAAAATGAACTCTACAACAGACGTTATCATCTTAGGAGCCGGGGCCGCAGGGCTGATGTGCGCAATGACCGCAGGCCGACGCGGCCGCTCTGTGATCGTGCTGGAACACAATGAACAGATCGGCAAAAAAATCCGCATCTCAGGCGGAGGACGCTGCAACTTTACCAATGTTCATGCCGGCGCAGAAAATTTTCTGTCAAAAAATCCACATTTTGCAAAATCCGCTCTTTCGCGTTTTGGCCCGCAAGACTTTATCGACTTAGTCGATAAACACAAAATCGCTTTTCATGAAAAAACCTTAGGCCAGCTTTTTTGCGATGAAAGCTCACAAGATATCATTAGTATGCTAAAAAAAGAATGTGATCTTGCCCGTGCGAAGATTCTGCAAGGTGTGCACATAAAAACGGTACATAAAAATCCTGAATTTATCCTTGATACAAACCAGGGCGAATTTCAGGCTCAAAGCTTGGTCATCGCAACCGGCGGGCTTTCGATCCCCACGTTGGGTGCCAGCAATTTGGGTTATACGATCGCTAAACAATTTGATATAAACGTGATCTCTTGCCGGCCAGGCTTAGTCCCGCTAACTTTTAAAACCAAAGATCTCGAAATCTTTAAAAATTTATCCGGCGTTTCACTCGACGTCATTGTCTGTTTTAAAAAAGTGTGCTTTCGCGAAAAAATGCTTTTTACGCATCAAGGCTTAAGCGGGCCGGCGATCCTTCAAATCTCTTCCTATTGGCAACCCGCCGAGCCAATCACAATTGATCTTTTGCCAGATGTGGATATTTTCCAAATCTTTAAAGACAATCATACTTCAAAATTAAATGTCAAAAATACGCTCAAAAATTATTTACCCCAACGGCTGGCTGATTCTTTGGCCGATCACTTTTTTACCAATAAACCGCTGGCTCAAATCTCACTGGAAGAATTACAAAACATCGCAAAGCGCCTGCACAATTTTCAATTAACCCCACAAGGCACGCAAGGCTACGCAAAAGCAGAAGTCACCGTTGGCGGAGTTGACACCAATGAGCTTTCTTCCAAAACCATGGAAGCCAAAAAAGTGCCGGGACTTTATTTTGTCGGAGAAGTCGTGGATGTGACTGGTTGGTTAGGTGGATTTAATTTTCAGTGGGCGTGGGCATCAGGTTTTGCCGCCGGCGAATATGTTTGAAATATCATATTCAAATTAATTTTGTTTAAAATTCTTAAAACTTTCTTCCATCATTTTCGATGCCGCCGATACCAATTCTTTAGAGTCAAACGGCTTGCCCAATGCCGGGAAAAATTGACCGTCGATATTAATAGACCTTTCATTTTCATTATCCGAAAGATATCCTGCTAAAGCTGTCAAAAACAAAATAGGAATATTTTTTGTTTCGCCCATCAATTTTAAACGACGAACAGCATCGGCTCCTGTCATTATCGGCATAATCACATCCATAATGATCATCTGTGGATTATATTGTAATGTTTTTTCAACACATTCTTCTCCATTTGCGGCTGTAATCACCTGATAATTAGCCGACTCAAACCTTGCTTTTAAAGTTGAAACAATATCTGGTTCATCATCAACAATTAGGACTTTTCTATTCATTTGACTCCTCCTTTTAATGACCGACACACTCAGCAACTGCACCCAAGAGCATTTGCGCATCAAAGGGTTTTAAAAGAAAATGCTCGATTCCAACAGCGGCAAATTCTTTTTTTGCGCTAGAGCGTCCCGTCAAAACAACCACTGGAATATCGCGAACTTCATCGTCCCACTTAAGTTCCTGCAAAAACTGATACCCGTCCATCACCGGCATTGTGACGTCTAAAACAATCATATGCGGCTTTTCTTCCCGCGCTTTGATAAGCGCCTCTAGGCCATCGGAGGCTTTGATAATCTCATACCCATTGGCCTTCAATCGCTCTGCAACAATTACGGCGAGATCCAAATCATCTTCTACAACAAGAATCTTTTTCATACCCGACTCCTTACGTTTGTAAAGAATAAAAAAACCTGTCCCTTAGAAACGAGACAGGTTAAACTTTGAATTTTCTTTGGCAACTGGCTATCCAACTTTCCGGACCCTTTAGTTTTGCGTCACCGAGTTTCCCCGGGTTTGCCTTTTCATTTATCTTTGCACCGATGAAAGTATATACTATGTTTTTGAAAAAAACCAATCGCAGCAATAAATAATTTAGGTCTTTGACGCGGCGGGGTCTTCAAGTAGTTGGTCAACCAAACCATCGGCTTTATTGCCCTTCATTGTTTTGTTAAATTCACCTTTATGTTTAGCAAAATGCTGGGCAATCATTTTGTTGGGAATAGCGTTAATCATCTTATAGATCTGCTTTTTGCTGGTAAAAGAATTAATCTGTGCAATGGCTTTTTCTTTGGTCATCTTTTCAGACACGCCATAACTTTCTTTGAGATCCTGCGGCAAGTCTACGATCATTTCGCGATAAATTTTGCCATAAACGCGCTGAAACTTGGCCTCATCCATCTTTAAAATCTTTTTAATATTCTTTTCTTTGAATTTTTGCAGATTAGTCGCCGCAACGTAGGACTTTACAAAAGATTTAACCAAAGAACCGATGAACTTTTCCTTAAGAGTGTCGTGCGGCTTTGCCGCAGAGCGATCCTTAGCAAAACTACTGACAGGCACAGAAAGCAAGAGCAGAATTAATATTATCTTTTTCATCGCTACAATTCTACCCTACAAGCAAAAAAATGGCAAGGCCAAGAAATTTTTTAACCCGGTTTTTGCATTAGCCTCGCTCCTGCGAGGCCAAGCAAAAGCCGCCCAAAGGGCCGCA
>CAZNNZ010000067.1:0-9211 GCA_964574575.1 uncultured Planctomycetales bacterium | reverse complement strand
TTGTGACGATGTATGGTTTTCCTGTTGAAGCGTTGCCGGTTATTTCGATGGTTGGAACTATTGTTGATCCGCCGGCCACGATGGTCAACGCCGTCGGTGACAATGTGGCCAGCATGTTAGTTGCTCGTATGTTAGGCGGTAAAAGTTGGGATAATCAAAAGCTTAAACACGTATCGGCAGGATGACAAACGGAATGCCTTGATGATAAAATCTTTTTTGAATCGCAAAGACTGTATAGTTATGCAACAGCCGGTCAACAAATGTCTCCTCGGCAAAAACTAATTGTCCCCCAAAAAAGACAATTCCCGGAAAACGCTTGGACACAGTTTTAGCTAAGTTTTCGGCTTCCGCGACGATTTCGGTGCCCAGTGACGAAACTTTTTCTGCATAAAATCCGTGGCTGTTCATAAATTCGACATAGCGGTTAAGATCTTTTTGAAGGGAAGCTTTTAAACTGTCCACTTCTATGGCGCCTTTAAAGGTGCCAGCGTCTAACACGCCTACTTCAATAAAAACAAAGTTTTTAAATTCTTTCCCAAAATTGCGGATAACACCCATTACGGTGTGTAGCCCTAAACCGTTAAATCCGTTGACTAGAATTGCCGCGGTTTTGGCATCTTTGTCCAGAGGCACCTGGTGGTCGGGATTGGTGGTAACGATATTAGCTGCAGTTTCAACTAAGACATTAAGCCGTTCAAGCATTTTAAGTGTATTGCGATAATGGTTTTTGATTAAAACAGCGATGCCAACCAAACAGCCGGTGATCAAAAGTGTCATCCATCCGCCATCGTGAAATTTAAGCACCGTAACGGAAATGAGAATAAATGTAGTCAGTGTAAGTCCTAAACCGTTGATCAGGATCTTTTTGATCCATTTGCGTTCTTCTTTGCGCACTTGCCACCAGTGACGGACCATTCCTGCCTGTGAAAGGCAGAAGGTGATAAAAACGTTGATACTATAGAGGACGACTAGCAGTCCAACCGATCCACGTGTCGCGGCAACCGTGATAAGAGCTGCCAGCCCCATTAAAATGACGCCGTTTTGCGTGACTAACCGGTCGCTTAAACTTGAAAATTTTGACGGCATCCAGCGGTCAAGAGCCATATTCGCCAAAACTCGCGGCCCATCAAGAAAACCGGTTTGTGCGGCGACAAAAAGCAACATTGCTTCTGAAAACAGTGTTACGAGAACAAAAGTTTCTCCCCAAGGGCTTGGCCAGTTTTGTGAAATATTTCCCATCAGTACGGCGTTTAGGGTTTTGTTTTCTGTGGGGACGACATCAAAAAGTAAATAGGCGATCATAAGTCCAGCGACGGTAAAGGCCAGTGAAAACGACATATAGCGCATGGTCATTCTGCCGGTTACGGCTTTCGGCTCGCGCAAGATAGGCAGCCCATTACTGACGGCTTCGATTCCTGTAAAAGTTCCGGCACCTAAGCTGTAGGCGCGCAAAATGATAAAAATGACTCCGCCTATACCTACTTGGGCGCTGGTTTTTGTGATTTCGGTCATTCCCGAGGAAACAATTTGCGGGACTTGGTGGGCGTGGGTAAACAGCGAATAGCCAATGGCAAAAATATGTGTTAGCACAAAGGTCATAAAAATCGGAGTCAGCGGAACAACTGATTCTTTGACGCCGCGCATATTTAAGAACATTAATACAAATACGCCGAATAAAGCGACACTTAAGCGGTATTCGTGCCATCCCGCCGGCAAAAAGCTAAACAGCGCGTCAGCCCCGCTGGCAATGGAAATGGCGATAGTCAGAACGTAGTCGATCAAAAGCGCGCAGCCGGATATCATCCCAAGCTGTGGGTTTAAAAGTTTGCTGGCGACTAAATAGCCGCCGCCGCCATTGGGAAAAAGTTCGATGATTTGCGAATAGCTGGTACTGATGAGAAAAACTGTTAGAGCTGTAAGCAAGGCAACAAAAATTCCAAGATATTGATGTTCGCCTAAGGCCCGAAACGCTTCTTCCGGCCCGTAACAGGAGGATGATAACCCGTCTGCGCCCAAACCGACCCAAGCAAAAAATGCGATTAAGGACAATTGATGAAAAACCTGCTGGTCTTGTGGGTTTTTGGCTTTGCCGATGATCAGTTTTTTGATGTTATTAAAAAATGACATACGTTCTTTATTTAAATTCTCTGTTTAACATTTTTATCTTATAAGAGGCGATTATACAAGCTTTGGATTTTATTGCAAGCGTACATTTCGATTTAAGTTTCACTTAAACGCGGGTAAATTCTCCTTGAAAGATTAAGCTAGATCGGTATAATGAGGGCATTCTTAATCTAGGAGTAAGTTTTTATGTTGCAAAGAGTTTTGCTTGCTATAAAAAACATTTTATTCAAAGGAGTTTAAAATGTCTGTTATCTCTGTTACCGAAAAGAATTTTGAGGCCGAAGTTTTAAAGTCGTCGTTACCGGTTTTAGTCGATTTTTGGGCGCAGTGGTGCGGGCCTTGCAAGCAGTTAAGCCCGATTGTTGATGAAGTCGCCTCTGAGCTCTCGGGCAAGCTCAAAGTTGTTAAAGCTAATGTTGACGAAGTCGGTGAGCTGGCTGCGCAATTTAATATTATGTCGATTCCAACGCTCATTGTTTTTAAAAAAGGGCAAGTTGTTGACCAATTTGTGGGTGCGATGGGCAAGACTCAGCTTTTGGCAAAAGTCCAACCTCACTTAGGATAAGGGGCAAAAATGTTGATTACTTTTTGTAAATCTAAGATTGCGCACGCAACTGTCACGCAGGCCGAGCTTTATTATGAAGGCAGTATTACCATTGATGAAGCTTTGCTTAAAGCGGTCGATATTATTCCGGGCGAAAAAGTTGAAGTCCTCAACATTAACAATGGCAGTCGGTTAGAAACCTATGTGATTGCCGGCAAGGCGGGTTCTGGCCAGATTTGTTTAAATGGTCCGGCGGCGCGCTTAGGTTGTGTGGGGGATAAGGTCATTATTTTAGGTTATGGCTTCTTAACCAAGTCGGAAGCTAAAAGATTTAAAATGAAAATTGTTTATTTAAATGAAAAAAATCATATCCGCGCATGATTCCCCGTTTAAGTGTCAGACTTTATGGTGATCCGATTTTAAGAAAAAAGGCTCTGCCGGTTACGACCGTGGGCGTCAGTGAACGGATTCTTATCAAAGCATTGTGGGCGGCGATGTATGAAAACAAAGGCGTTGGTTTGGCCGCGCCGCAAGTAGGAGTCAGTCAGCAGATTTTTGTCGCGGATGTTGGCGAAGGTCCATTGGCGATTATTAATCCAAAGATCTTAAAGAAAAGCGGCAGTGGAAAAATGGAAGAAGGTTGTTTGAGTATTCCAGACGTTAAGGTCATTGTCCGTCGACCCAAAGAAATCCTTGTCCAATATACCAACGAAAATAATCAAAAGATTGAAGGTAAGCTCACGGAACTTCTGGCACGCGTTTTTTTACATGAATATGATCACTTAAATGGCAAACTTATCATCGATTATGCGACTTTGGCCCAAAAAGTAAAGTTGCAAAAGAAATTAAAAGAAATAAAAAAGCTTAGCAAAAACCTATGACCGTTTCTTTGCAAAATCATAAGATCTTTCCGGTCAAAGTGTCCCGTTTACCGTCGTGGCTAAAGCAAGAGATTCCCAACGCTAATCGTATTAACGAGATGAAAACCCGTTTTCGCAAGAGCCGTTTGCATACGGTTTGCGAATGCTGGGGACAGGGTGTTGCGACGTTTATGATTTTAGGCGATATTTGTACTCGCGCTTGCCGGTTTTGTGCCATTGATGCCGGTCGACCGACGGAATTGGATTTAGCAGAGCCAGAGAATGTCGCGCAGGCGGTCAAAGAGCTTAATTTGCGTTATGTTGTGATTACGTCTGTCGCTCGGGATGATTTAAAAGATGAGGGCGCCGAGCAATTTGCACAAACAATCTGTGCGATCCGACGAGTTATGCCGCAAACTAAGGTCGAAGTTTTGGTTCCGGATTTTTCTAATAAACTTGAAAGTTTGCAAATTGTCGTCGAAGCCAACCCTGCAGTCATTAGTCATAATACAGAAACGGTGCGCCGCATTTCGCCTATTATCCGTCCGCAGGCGAATTATGATCGTTCATTGGCTGTTTTGGCAAATTATAAAAAACTTGCGCCTAATATTTTTACGAAATCAAGTTTAATGGTCGGTTTGGGTGAAAAAGATCAGGAAGTTAAAGAAGCGATGACCGATTTGATAAACGCAGGGTGCGATATTTTGACAGTTGGCCAGTATTTAGCGCCGTCGGCGATGAAACGCCATTTGCCGGTTTTAGAGTTTATAGTACCCGAGAAATTTAAAGAGTATGAAGCGTTTGGTTATAAAATTGGTTTTAAGCATGTGATGTCAGGGCCTTTGGTGCGCAGTTCTTTTATCGCCGAAGAAGGGTATAACGGGTGCGTGGAAGTTTTGGGGAAAGTTTGATAAATAAATGGTTGAGAAATTAAAAAATATTTTTCGTGCTCTTTTGCCTTTTGTTTTTAGCGGTGGCTTACTCTGGTGGCTTTCGACAAAGATCGATTTTGTGCAAACTTCCCAAGTTGTTAAATCCGCGGATCTTAAATATATTTTTTGTGCTTTTATTTTTTTTGTTGGTATCAATTTTATTTTGGTTCTTCGTTGGTTTGTTTTTAGTAAGGCGCTGAATTTAAAGGTTAGTTTTTGGAAAGTGTTGCGGTATTCTTTAATTGGTCTTTTCGGAAATTTATTTTTGCCCAGCGCCGTTGGAGGAGACTTGGTTAAGATCATCGGGCTTTGTTCCGACTCGCAGGATAAGCCTAAAGTTGTCGCTTCGGTTTTGGTTGATCGTTTGAGCGGTTTTGGGGGTATGGTTGTTGTGGCAGTTTGCTCGCTTGTTTTTGGGTTTCGTTTGATTCCAAATTATTTTATTGTTTTTGCTATTGTTGCGATGGCCGTTGTTTCTCTGGGGATTGGGACGGTTTTATTTAATGAAACAGTTTATTCTTTTTGCTGTCAAATTTTTGGTCATTTTCCTAAGTTTAAAAAAGTCTTAATGCAAATGCATTATGATATTGCGCTTCTTAAAGGTCGGCAGGTAGCGATTTATAAAGCTATTGGACTTTCAGCTTTGTCGCAGGTGGTCTTGGCGGTCACTTTCTTTTTAGTCAGTAAGGCTCTGCATCAGAATGTTGAGTTGTTTTATTTTGTTATTTTTATGCCTTTAATTTGTGTCATTTCAACAGTTCCTTCAATTGGCGGCTTGGGCGTACGCGAGTTTGGTGCAAAAAATCTTTATGGGCTTGTTGGAATTGCTCCCGGAGTTGCTGTTAGCATCAGTCTGATGAATTTCTTATTTATGGTTTTGGTTGGCCTGTTAGGTGGGTTGTACTTTGTGTTGACCCAGCCAAAGAAATCATAGAGTCGGCATCAAACTATTACGCACATAACCTTTTATAAAGAATCTCTTTAATGTCATTGCATTTTATTTTGGACGGTTATAATCTGTTAAAGCAAGATGAGCATCTGGCTCTCTTGAATTTTCAGGCTGGGCGCGTGGCATTTTTAAGACAAATTGAAACCCAAAATTTACAGGGCAGTGCCAGCAATCAGGTTACGGTTGTTTTTGACGGGCAATTAGGCGGTAGTCGAGAGCGTTATTCTGTGGGTATAGATGTCGTTTATACCGCTGGCGAAACGGCCGATGATTGGATTAAGCGTTTTGTTGAGGATTCGCAAACACCCAAAAATATCGTGGTGGTAACAGATGATCGGGATATCCGTCGTTGGGTAAGGTCTTTGGGCGCGGTTATTATGGGTGCGCGGGAGTTTTTACAAGGACGCGGTTCTCGTCGGCAACATGCAGATTTAGTGCGAAAGCTAAAAAGAGTTCAGAGTGAAAAAAAAGAAATTTCGAGTGTCCTGGAGCATAAAATTACCAGTGAAATGAGTCAGCTTTGGCTTAAGAACAAGAAATGACAGTGTAATGAAGTTTATATTTAACTATTTTTTAGGGTTAGTGGTTGCTGCTGGGGATGCGGTGTTTTTTTTGTTCGACGCTTTTATCTGTGTTCTTAAAGGAAAGATCCGTTGGAGTGAAGTTCTAAAACAGGTGTACGTTCAGGGTGTTCAATCGGTTTTTATTATTGCTTTGACGTCATTGGCCACCGGCGCTGTTTTGGCCTTGCAGAGTTATGTGATGCTCAGTCGTTTTGGTGCCAAAGAAGCCGTAGCTCATTTAGTCGTTTTGTCTTTGGTCCGAGAATTGAGTCCTGTTTTTAGCTCTTTTATTTTTTCCGGGAAAGTTGGCGCACGCATCGCCGCCGAGCTGGGTACAATGAAAGTCAATGACCAGATTATGGCAACACGGGCAATGGGAGTTGATCCGATTGAATTTTTAGTGGTGCCGCGAATGGTTGCGTGTTTTATGGTTTTGCCGGGCTTGGTTGTTTTTTCGGAGTTGATGGGTATTTTGGGTGGGTATTTCGTCGGTGTTTATAATGCAGGGATTCCCAGCTCGACTTATATTCAACAAACGATACATGCGGTAGGCTTTGTTGATTTTTTTAGTGGGTTTATCAAAACTTTCTTTTTTGCATTGATTATTTCGTGGATTGCCTGTTATCAGGGTTTTAAAACCAGCGGCGGTTCTTTGGGCGTCGGACAGTTTACAACCAAGGCGGTCGCACTTTCGTATATTCAAGTCGTTATTGCAAATGTGGTTTTAACAAAAATTATTTTAGCGTTTTGGGGTTAATTTAAATCGGAGGGAAAGCGGTGAAAAAAATACTATTAGGATTAGGATTTATCATGTCTGCCGTAGTTTTTAGCAGTGGGTGTTTTTCCTCGTCGGGCCGCGATACAAGCATGAGTCTTTATAAAACTCTTAGTCCCGAACCACAATGGATTCGCAACGGCGAGCCCATTGAGTTTGAAGGGGAATTATGGTATCCGCGCGACACGATCGATATTTTGACGGATTTGGAAGTTATGCCGTTAGGTGAGTATCGGGATGTTGAGTTTTATTTGCAGACGATTGACGTGCGTCCCTATGAACGGATATATACAAAGTTTGGTGAAAATAAATTCCGTGTTTTTGAAACTAAATCCTCTGATGATAAAAGTAAAAAAGCTTTTTAAAAAGTTTGCAAATCAAACGGTACTCGATGACATCAGTTTCTCAATGTCGCAGGGAGAGCTTTTGGTCATTGTCGGAGAAAGCGGTTCGGGCAAAAGTGTTTTGCTTTCGCACTTGGTTGGACTTATACGGCCTGACAGCGGAAGTGTTGAAATTGCCGGAGAAGATATCACGCGATTATCTGAACAGGAACTTTTGAAAGTGCGCAAACAGATAGGTTATCTTTTTCAGGGCGGGGCTTTGTATGATTTTATGACGGTTTTTGAGAATACAGCTTTTCCCCTTCGGGAACATTCGCGCCTAAGTCGAAAGGATATTGTCAATAAAGCTAAAGATATGCTTAATTTAGTCGGCTTAAGCGGCTCGGAAGGAAAATTTCCTTCTCAATTAAGCGGTGGTATGCAAAAACGCGCGGCTTTGGCACGGGCGGTCATTTTGGATTCTAAAATTCTTTATTGTGATGAACCGACTTCAGGACTTGATCCGATTAAAAGCCGTAGTATTATGGACTTGATTCATACGATTGTTCGCAAACTTAAATGCACGACGGTCATTGCATCGCATGATATTGTCAATTCTTTGCGTATTGCTGATCGTATTATTTTGATTCGTGCTGGCAAAATCGTCGCGCAAGGAACGCCGCAAAAATTGCAGGCGTCGAATGATTTGTATTTGCAAGAATTCTTTAATTAGTGTGCTTTCAGTAATTTTTAAAAAAGTTTCTTCAGGAAAGGCACACTGTGTTAATTTAAATCGGGAGTTTTTCTTATGGAACAAAATGACTTTATAAAAAAATTTGTAGCTGGTTTATTTTTTATTTTGTGTCTGGGAGTTATTGGGGTTGTGATCTTTATTATTGGTGTTGAGAAAGGTTTAACTCAACCTAAATTCCAGATGAGCGTTGTGTTCAGTAAAGTTGGTGGTTTAACGGTTGGCGCGCCGGTGAGACTCTCCGGTGTTACAGTCGGCACCGTCAAGGATATTGGGTTTTTGGATGAGGAGTTGGCTGGCCGTGATGTTGAGGTCAAACTTAATTTGTATTCAAAATACCAGAAACAGCTTTTTAAAAGTGTCAAATTTGCGATTATTACTGAGGGAGTTTTGGGCGAAAAAATTCTTGAGATTACAACTTCTCCTGGATTTAGGCGAACGGATTTGACCCGTACGGTCATTGGTGTTGATCCTTTGGATGTCCAGAATTTGACCGAAACTTTTGGGGATGCCGCCGGGTCGCTTTTGCAAACTTCAAAATCGATTAATGAATTAATTCATGAAATTAAGGACATTTCTGGCTCGACGAAACGGCTGTTAAACCGCGTCGAACAGCGAGTCATTGACGGCAATTTGTTTAAAGTATTTTAAAGAAAATTGGGTGTTATGTTTATTTTGGCAAATCTTTTAATTACGCTTGCGCAAATTGTTGGCATTATTTTGACCGTTTTGTATTGGTTGATTTTAGTGCGTGCGCTCATTAGCTGGGTTAATCCAGATCCGTATAACCCGATTGTTGTGCTTTTGCATCAGGCGACCGAACCGATTTTAGAGCCGATACGTCGTTTTTTGCCGATGTCGGGAATTGATTTTTCGCCGGTTGTTGCTTTTTTGGCGATTTTTGCTCTGAGGTCTTTTTTGGTGCCAACCTTGTTGGAAATTGCAGACCGTTTAAAATAAGTAAATTTTTAATCCCAAATTTTGCATTAAAAATTAAAATAGAGAAATGCAAAATTTGCCTTCGGTCGCGCTTTTGGCGCGAGGATTAACCCCGCACGTCCCGACGAAGTCGGGACCATGCGGCCCTTGGGGTGGATTTTGCTTAAGCCTCGCAGGAGCGAGGCAAATGCAAAATCCAGGTTAAATCTTGCATAAAGTAAAGTTTTTGTGTATAAGATGGGAACATTATTTTATATTGACCCCAAGGAGAATTTAAATGTTTGATAAAATGAAACAATTGATGGAGATGAAAGGTCAAGCGGATCGGCTCAAAAAAGAATTGGATGCCGTCACCCTTGAGATAACGGATGGTAAGGGTATTAAGATTTCGATTACCGGTTCTCAGGAAATTCGTGGTGTTGATATTGACGAGACTTTTCTTGTTCCGGCC
>CAZNNZ010000066.1:0-9299 GCA_964574575.1 uncultured Planctomycetales bacterium | reverse complement strand
ATTATAACGAAATGTATGAATATCAAGCCAAAGTCAATTTCCCCACGCCGGAAAGCTTAGGAATAGATATTGATCGTAATAATTTGAATAATGTAAGCGCTGTTGAAAATCAGTATAACGAAAAGATCATTGAAAAACGTAAAGGGCGATTTGAGTATGTGCTTTTGCATGCTCCTTACGGCGGGGCGGTAGGTTTTGTTAATAAGTCTTTGAAGAAAGACGAAACTGGGGTTAGTACTTATGAACGTTGGGAAGCAAAAATCACGGCAAAGAAGCAGGAGTTGGGTAAAGATATTCTTACGATTGCTGAAAATAATGCAGCGCTAGGCGGTGATTATGCTGCTTACGAGAATTTCCTTAAACAAAAAATGTTCCGTGACGATATTAACTTCCTTCTCAAACGATTCGCTGGTTTCAATATAGTTTATGTTCATGATGAGGGTAAGGTAACGAAACACAGCTTATTAGGGTACAGTCAGGAAAAACCAGAGGATGAGCAAAAGATTATATACACATATCCAGAGGATCAAGGCGGCGGATACATTATTATTCTAGAAGAGATTACGACATTCAATTCTGCGTTCGTCGGTCAAGGTAAGCCAATGGCTCAGAATCGGTTTATGAAGTTTGTCAGCGGCGATGTTGCTGCTTTGAGGGATATGAATCAAGATGATTATCTTGAATCACTTTTTATGACACCTAATTTGCTGGAAGAATTTACTCGTGATGAAGATGTTGCTATCGTCGGGTATCCCGAAGATGTTTATACAGATGAGTCTTCACCGGCGGGTGCTATGCATGCCTTTGGGGATCACACCTTTGTCACGATTGTCCAGCGTGTGCTTGATATGGTTGGCGTCCGATATCATTATGGGCATCCGGATTTTGTTCGTGTAACACATTTTCGTCAGTTAGGGTTATTTAGTCACTCGTGGGTTAATGAAGACATTATGGGTGCCTATAAGGGAACTTTGTACGGGGTTAAAGTTATTAACCGCGAAATTATGCAGGCGGCTAAGGGACGAGAATCTATTCTGGTGGGTATGTTAGGTATTTCTGATAAATTTGGCGCCGGGGCTGGTGAGCAGGCGATCACCAAGATTTTGGCGATGCATAATAATTCACCCGTCGTCGGTTTTGGGCGGTCGTTTATTCACTTTGTAGCTTCGATCGGTTACTTTTTGCGTAAGCCGGTGGTTGTTTTTGCCAACACAGTTTATATTGCCACAGTTGTTTTGTTTGGGTTTGGTATTTTTACTGTCTTCCCCAGTGAATTAGGGTTTGGACTTTTGGGGTTGTACTTATCCCAAGCGATCACGATGACCGGTTATATTCAAGCGGTGACTGAATTAGGTTTAATTAAGGGAACGATCAAATTTTTTAAACTTTTCCCGGGGCTTGCCTTAAGTTATATGTATTTGGTTTATAGTGCTTTTGCTCCGGGAGCCAAGAAGGCTTATATGAACTTTGCTGGCTATGTGGCCACCGGACGGCGTTTAGCTGTTCAACATTTTACGCCGTTTCTTCCAAAAGCTCATGAAGGTGATCCTATGCTTAGTGATTTATATTTCCAAGTTAAGCCGGGAAATTCATGGGCTATTCCCGGAGTTCTTATGGCTATCGGCGGGTTGATTCAATGGCAGAGTGCTGGCTCGATTTGGTCCTTATTTCCAATTGCGATGGTTGTAGTCTTGATTTTAGCTCCGTTTATTTTCAACCCGGGTTCTTTGCCGATAACCATGGGCATACGCCGTTGGCTAAAAGTGCATTTTGGTGAAGATCTACCGAAGTTTTTCGAAAAGTTTGGTGAAAAGTCAGGAAAAACACAAGACGCCAGTGAATTTAAACGGGTTGGTTTGCGTCAATGGATTAAGACGACGTTTATGCTTGGGCTGATGATTGCTATGGCGCAAGGGATTCCGTTCCATTTGATGATGATTCTGGTGTTTGTTTATCCGTTTATTGTTTTGAAAAATAAGAGCTTGCGCGCCGTTGCTACCTTGGGTGCGGTTGCGTTAGTTTGGTTCTTGTCAGGCGCAACGTTCTCGATTGCTTATATGGTAATGTTGGCAGCGTTTGTTCAGTTGTTTAGTGGCTTAAGGACGGGAGTTGAAAAGCGTGAACAGCTTAATCTCTATATTGTTGGGACGTTTGTTATGACGTTCTTGACTATTGTTGGGCTAGCATCAATAGTCCTCATTAATATTCCTGTTTTGATTGGATGGACTTTGCGTCAAAAGCTATTTCGTGCTGAAGAATTAGGCAGCTTTAAACAAGCTGGCTGGTTATTGGCGATGGGCTTAAGCATGAAGGGCATTTATTCAATCTGCTGTGTTACGCTTACTGGATATCCGCTCTTTTTCGTGGTTGTCACTTTGGCTCTTATTTTTGGTTCTTTCTGGACGGGTGTGTTTACTGGTTCCAAAGAAAAAGTTGAAGGATTAATTGAGCGGCGCAATGATCAATTGGATACTTTATTTAAGATGGCTGATGTAAAAATTTCGATTGGCCAGAATTTGAAAAGTTTGAAATTGTCATTTAATACATTGCCAGAAAACTTTAAAGCTTGGGTTGCGGAGCAGTGGAAAGGTTTGCAGGCATCTGTTAAGGCATTGCCGCAGAATTTTAAGAATAGCCTTTTACATGCAATAGCTACTATTAAGGTATTACCGCAAAGCTTAAAGAAAAATATGGCGCCGGTGATTATTCGCGGGCAATTAAAGAAAGATTTAAAATTAGAAGCCGCAAAACTTATTAAAACATCTGTCGATTTGGAAGCTTACCGTTTGGCTGTGGGAAATGTGGACATTGTAAGTTTTGAACATCCTTATAAGAATTTTATGACAGATGTTCGTTGGAATATGATTGATGAAAAAGTTCGCAAGCAATTGGAAGAGAAAGCGGGCGCTGATGCTCGGCGTATGATGTTTCATATTGTTGAAGAAGTCAATGAACGGATCAAGGGTCAATTAGTTGCCGAATTCCAACGTTTGTTTAAACCGGGCGCTGATTTGAAGGGTTTTGAGCTGACGAGTAAGGGCGGCCAAGCGTTCTTTACCATTACGCAATTAGCTTGGGAATTATTTGGCGATGAAGTTCGCAAGATGTTTGAGAATATTTATGGTGTCAACAATTTGGACGCTATTGCTCAGGATCCACGCTTGACGCGCATGCTTAAGATGATTTATGCAAAGAAAACGAAGAATGATTTAACGACGATAGAGACCATAAAAGCAGCTCTTTTAGAAAATGAAAAGGAAGTCAGTGGGGCACAACCGTTGGTGAAATCAACAAAAGACGAGATAATTCCGATTGAAAAAACTCTCGGAGAACAGGTCAAAAAATTAGATGAGTTAGAGAAGTTAAAGGCGAGCGACGATAAGAGTGAATTAATAAGTGAGAACATTAAGACTTTAAGAAATGAAGTTGAGAAGACTAAAGCGACTTTGAAGGCAGCGAATGAAAAATTGGCTTCGCTTGAGCTGAATCACGATTTAGTTCGAGTTCGGTTAGGTTTACAGAAACAAGCTTTAATTGTTTTGGCTAATGCAATAGCTTTTGCCAAAGCCGCCGAAGTGGTTAAAAATACGCCTGCCGCCAGCTCCACGATTACAAGCTTTAAAGAACTCGAAACCGTCAAATGGTCTTTGGATCATCATCTTAAATCTTCGAGCTCATCACTTAATATAAAAGCTTTTCCGATTCTTGTCCCCGCCATTGCAGCGATGCAGGATAAAAATATCTTGGTGACGGTTACTTTAAAAGATGCAACAACTGGCGAAGTTGCGATCCAGCTTGATTCTCTGACGCAAGAAGGTGTTTTGGAAGCGCTCCAATATGCTTTTACACAGCAAAGACAGAATGAAAAAGATTTGAGGAATTTAGTGGCTTGGTTCCCAGCGCCTGAGAAAAAACTCTTTGGCATGATGACCAAAGCGCCGGTGAGAACTTTTACGCTTCGATTCCATAGCATGGCAGGCCATATTGCTTACGTAAAAGATAATACGATTTATGTTTCTCATCATGCTTTGCGCGCGCCGCCAGTGTGGGAATTTAGTATGGATTACAAGCAAGCTTACATTAAATTCCTTGGTATTATCTTTTCTGACGAAATACAACATCTCCTTTATCCTAACCAATCCGATGCCGTTATTCATCAACAGCTCATTGCTCGTTTAGCTAATAACATCGATGATGTGATGGCCTTATATTACTTTGCAAGTGATATTAATTTTGTAGTTACCAACGAGGAGCTGCAGGCTCTACTTGAAAAGACGTCCGCACAAAGATTGGCAAATTATTTAGCTGGTCAAGGTTTAACTGTGCAACAGTTAAAAATCAGTGGTAAAAATATTAATGATTTAGTTGTCGCTGGAAACGATGATCTCACAACATTAAAAGCCGCTGTTGATCTTTTTAGTAATGGGGTCGGTCAAAGAATCGTTATCTTAGGCGGCGTGGGACGTTTCATTTTGTCTTTAATCAAAAGAGCTGTCAAATCTGGATACACTGTTAATTTATCTTTGAATGAAAAAATTAATCATACGAATTTTGCAGAGTTTGAAAAGCGGGTTATTCACGCTCGCGGAATCAAAAATTTGGTTAAGATTAGCGAAGCTCAAATTATCAAGCAGATTATGTTGCAGATGATTGCTAAACATTATCCTGCGAGCGTACAAAAATTCCAAGAATCGGGCCGCGTTATCATCGAAGAGTCGTCGACGAATACGTTGGATAATTACCGAAAATATCAAGAGCTTCTTACTGTGGATGCGCGCTTTAAGGCCCAAACGCAACAGAATCAGCCGTGGATAGTTCTTAATATTAGCCATCCTTTATTACAACTTCGTACACAAGCGACCTATCAACAGGTTTTTGAATCTTTGATTGCGCAAGGTAAAATCCGCGGAATAACTTTAGCGCAAGAATATCCAGTTAATGGTTTGGATCGTTCGATAAGAGAAAGACTTATTGATGAGGTATTCAGAGTTATTATTTATTCTCAGCATGGGGATATCCATATTTTGCAAGGGGCGAAGAAAGGTTTAAATGTAATTGCTGCTGAATATTTCTTAGTAGCAGCAGAATTGTTTAACGGCATGAGTGAGGATTACGAGAGAAGCTTACTGGCTAATCAACTTGTTGGAGCGTGGGCGACGTATCCGTTGCAGGGCCGTTTGTCAGAAGAAAAAATGCGCGCAGGGTTACCGCCTGCTGTGCTGGAATTCTTTGAAACGATATTTGTATTCTCTGATACAAAAATATTTTTAAATAAACCGGAGGAATCTTTTGTTCAGAGAATAGGGCCTCGAAGCTTTATGGACACGCCAGTTAATCCGGCAATGGTCGAAACAATTCCAGTGGGAGCTCTTACTAAGACCTTGGAAGATCGGACAAGAGCTATGCGGCCACCTGAGAAATTCACGGCTGAGCTAGTTGGACGTGTTCTTAAGGCTTATGGAAATAATATTGTTTTGGCACAAGTGCATTTGGCCATTTATCTAGCGCAAATTCGTGCAAATCAACCCGCTAATGAACAGCAGAGAGATGATGATTATAAGAGAGTTCGCAAAGCGATTGCTGATTATAGACAAACTGGAAAGATTGAGGAATATTCGCGCTCTGATATTCCTGTTGTTCGTCGGAATGTTGAAGTCTTTGGAGTTCTTTATGGCGACATGGAGGATGACCTGGGGCTCAAGAGGGTTGCTTTCTTTAATAATCATGTTGGAATTCATAGAACGTTTGGTGATTTTAAGATGGGGCGTTTTAATTTGAATCCAGAAGCATTTTTAAGGTTTGATGAAGACGGAGATCTTATCGTAGATATTTTGTTTTATAGCGCCAAAGAAAAGGGTGTAAAAGTTATTCTTCCCTCAGAGGATCCGCGATTAATTGAACCGGATCTTAGTGATGTAAATCAAAAACAAGTTAGCAATATCCCGATTTATGAAAGGGTTTTTGTGGACGATCAAGGACTAGCACACAAGCCGTTTTTGCCACGGATAACTTCTGTTTTTGGTGCTGGCATTTTGGCTGTTCTTCCTTTTGCCTCAACAGAATGTTTTAAAATGCTCGAAGAAAGTTTAAAAACTGTAGTTAATCCTTCAGAAGAGGATTTGGTTATTGCGCTTAGTCGCTTTAAGACTATTGCACTGGATATCGTCGGGGTTTCAAGTGCAGATTGGACCTTTTTACCTAAAAAAGCGTATAAATATGTTTTTAGTCAGTTAAATCAGTTATTTGAGGTAGATCCAGAAGGTCAATATCATTGGATAGCATGGATACATACGCATCCGTTTTATTCAAATATAAACCGGCAAACCATTGCGCCTTTGTTTAAAGAACTTGTGATAACAAGTCCAGGAAAGTATGAATATGACAATAAGAATGTTTATCAGTATATGTCTCCGGGTGACGTAGAAGCGGCATTATTATTTACTAATATGTCTAGAGCTTGGAAGCTTGAAGATATTGAGGCCGGGGAAGTCATTATTTCTGGAATTCAAGTTATGGGGGAGGATTGTATTGCCAGAGGCAAACCAAACTGGCATGATTTTTACATGATGGATAAAGATGTTTTAAGCGGTTTATTAAATCTTGCTAAGCAAGCGAGTGAAGGATTTGAAACGTTTTTTGAGGAAGGAGAAGAAATTAAAATTCCTGAGTCGATTTTTGTTTTTTATGATGCAATGCATGCCTTGCTAAGAGAGTCTAAGGAAAGAGAAACAAAAGGTGAGTTAATGATTATTAACAAGGCCAGTTCATCTTTATCCCTCGAGGATTTTGTTTTAGCAAAGCTCTCTGGTATTTGGGGTAATATTGTTTTTGGCAGAGCAGATCTTACCCACGCAAGAACATTGCTTTCTAAGATTAGGTTGACTTTTGCAGATCTTGAAAAACTTTATCAGATTGCTCGTTTTCATCATACCGGACAAACTCGAAAAGATGATAAGGATACGGATTATATGGCGCACATTCTTGGCGTTGTGCTGATTTTTGTTAATTGGTTTAAAGGCACAGATCCCAACGCGATAGCGGCGACATTTTTGCATGATGTACTCGAAGATTCGATTTTTTATTACAACCAGCCAGAGGTTTTAACCCTTCGCGCTTCTATTCGCCGTGAAATGTTGCGTGGCAAAATTACAATTACTGCACAAATGCAAAAAGAAGTTGAGGATGATTTAAGGGCTCGGTTAAGTGAAATCCCAACGCTAAATGCAGATATTGTTATCGATTATGTTAAAGCCATGACCAAGAGTAAGGTTGTTGGTATTAAGCTGAATATGGTTGAGTTTCTCTCGGGCGTTGCGCAAAAAGGGACGGATATTATTCTTATTAAGCAGGCTGACCGAATTCATAATTTGCGCAGTGATCTGTATTCTGTCGATAAAGAGTTGGTTGCCCGAAATATTTTTGGTCGCCCAAATGAAAACGGCGGCACGATCTATGATTATATGGAAGCGATTATGCCGTCGACGGGTAAAACATTCTTGGAAAGTTTGCCAGGCGATCGGCAAGATGTGCGCAGAATTTTTGAACGTGAAGTTATTGAATCGATGTCAAATAATTTTGACAATATTGCCCCGATTCATACGCCGGCAGACGCTAAAGAAGCTGTTTATCGTGTTATTCGCAATCCGAATTTTAGCCTTGAAGGCCATAGAACGTATGCTCCGCGCCAAATATTAGAGCATGCTTTAGATTATCTCAAACAACAAAGCGCTAGCTCGGGAATTGAAGTCATTTATCACGGGGTATCGTTATTTGATTGGCTGCCTGTGACGGCTCCGGAATATCGTCATGAAGCATCGATTGTGAGATTTGGCTCAATGGATCGCGGCAGTGAAGTTGTTGAGCATCAATATCCGGCGCGCAGTATTTTTGTCAATCGCGGCTGGACATTAGCTATAACAGATCAGGAACAAGAACTTAATCTTACTGTGAACGACGCAAATGCTTATCAAGGCAGTTTTGTTTTTGTCGGCGGAAATCTTTTAGACGGCAGGAAGTTTGGCGCGGTGATCAGCTGGAGTGAGAATTACGGTGATTTTGCGGATGTGGTTCGCAGTTTGTTTATTGCATTAGAAAAGCTTAATGCGCAAGTAGCGAGCATTCATTATCCTGACCCAAACAGTTTATCTAGCATCATCGACGCATGGACCGCTGGGGAGAATTATGACAATATTATTAAAATGGTTCTCAATCAAGTATTGGCTAATCAGACGCCTTGTGCGATTGACGAATGGGATTTGCAATTCTCTATTAAGCGCGATGCCTTGACAATTTTAAATATTCGCGGCGCAAATGCGATGCGGATGTCTTCTAATAATCCGGCACAAAAGATTAAGGTTAATGAAAAGATTGTTTTTATTTCGGCCTCCAGCGCAATTGATGAACAACAAATAGCTGAAGAATTAGTTAAAGTTCTTTTTGACGCTGGACTTAATTATGAACGAATGCAAGATCAAATCCAAGCGTATTTAAGGAATTACAGTTTCATCATTGACCATAAATCAGACGTAGTTGCAGAGACAAGTCCGCAGATCGTCGCATTCTTTAAGACGCAGGGTATCGCTCAAATCGGTAGCGACAAAACGGTTCAATCCAATATTCTTAGTCGAGCAGAGACGATTATTGAACAATTACAAAAGACTTCCGTTGCGGGCAGTACGGTTGAGGAAATGCAAAATATTGCTCAATTGAATCATGATTTTTCCGTTTTAACAGAGCCCGGGGTGGACGCAGAGGATTATTTGGCAGTGTTGCGCGATTTGTTTATTTTGATAGATAGAAAAGGACTTATCGGGGAGCTTTTCCTGCTTGTCGAAGCTTATATTCAGGAGAATGATCAATTAGATGAAACAGTAACAGGCTTTATGTTCCAAGCTGTTGAACGGGCAAGAAATTACCCAGAGTTTTTGGTGCACGTGATCAGTAAAACAGGTTTTGATGAAAGACTTTTGATCCGTGCTGCGCAGAAACTTAATATGACTTTGCTGGGACAACCGTGGCTTTTAAGTCCGGATCTTATGGATAGTTTATTAAATGTCTTAGCGATTCCGCATCTTAATTTGCGGGTTTATGAGGAAATTAGTGGAATTATTAAATTGCGTTTTCTTGCGTTCCCGCCGGATGTTCAGAACCACTTAATTGGGAAGGTACATGATGTTATTCAAAATACTGCCAATGGCTCAGCGCATCGCGCGATAGGGTATCAGTTTATTTTTGAATTGATTCTTGCTCAAGGTTCAGATCGATTAACCAGTGCACAGCTTAGCCTTCTGATCGATGCT
>CAZNNZ010000065.1:0-9299 GCA_964574575.1 uncultured Planctomycetales bacterium | reverse complement strand
GCCAAACAATTGAGCCGTAAAAGCATTCAATCTTTGAGCCACTGATTATTATGTCCTCCCACATCAAACCTCAGCACGAAGAACATCCTGGATGGCGACGTCCGCGGGGAGCTCCATCTTTGCGCGAAGTTTTTTCATCTATACACGTATCGCCAAATGCTGTCTGGTGGCGAAAATTACTGGCATTTTCCGGTCCCGGACTTATGGTCGCTGTCGGGTATATGGATCCGGGTAATTGGGCAACGGATTTAGCTGGCGGGGCGAAATTTGGTTACACATTGCTCTCGGTTATTTTAATTTCAAATTTAATGGCAATTTTACTTCAGCATTTATCCTTAAAACTTGGCATCGTCACCAGCCGTGATTTAGCACAAGCTTGTCGGGATCATTATTCAAAACCCGTAGTTTACTTTTTGTGGATTCTTTGCGAATTAGCTATTGCGGCTTGTGATCTGGCCGAAGTCATCGGTTCGGCCATTGCTTTGCATTTACTGTTTGGCATTCCTATTCTCGTTGGGGTGATTTTAACAGCTGCTGACGTGATGATTGTTCTACTTTTACAAAATAAAGGGTTTAGAATTTTGGAAGCGATTGTCGGCGGCTTGATCTTTATGATCGGCGGGTGTTTTGCCTATGAAATGGCCATATCGCATCCAGCGATTGGAGCAATTCTCAATGGTCTTATTCCACGCAGTGAAATCGTTTTTAACCCTGAAATGCTCTACATTGCTATTGGTATCTTAGGAGCGACGGTAATGCCGCATAATCTTTATTTGCACTCAAGCATCGTACAAACGCGGGCTTTTGAGCGTAACGATAAAGGCAAAAAGATGGCGATCAAATATGCGACGATTGATTCAACTGGCGCGCTATTATTTGCTTTCTTTATTAACGCGGCAATTTTAATTGTCAGCGCCGCTGCTTTTCATGGAACCGAACATCAAAACGTGGCGGATATCAATGATGCTTATAAATTATTAAGTCCCGTCTTAGGAATTCCCATTGCGAGCACTGTTTTTGCCATTGCTCTTTTAGCGTCGGGACAAAATTCTACATTAACGGGAACCTTAGCTGGTCAAATTGTTATGGAAGGTTTTTTGGATATCCGTCTTAGGCCGTGGGTTCGCCGGCTTTTAACACGGATGATTGCCATTGTTCCCGCGATTTTTGTCACAATCTTTTATGGAGAAAAAGGTGTTGGACAATTGCTTATTTTGAGCCAAGTTATCTTGTCGTTACAATTGAGTTTTGCGGTTATTCCATTGGTCATGTTTACCAGCGATAAAGTCAAAATGGGGCGTTTTGTGAACTCGCGTCATCTGACAATCTTAGCATGGTTCGTAACCGCAATTATTGTAGTCTTAAATCTCTATTTGCTTTTTCAGACCACGGTTGGTTGGTTTAAATCATAGGAGAAATCATGTACAAAAAAATTCTCATTCCTTTAGAAAATTCCCAATATGATGATGTCATTTTAAACCATATCAAGCCTCTGGCTAAAGAAGCGTCCGCTGAAATTATTCTCGTCCATGTTGCCGATGGTTATGGCGCACGTATGCAGAAGCAACTTAATTTAGCAGACAGCGAAGAAATCAAAAAAGACCGCGAGTATCTTCAGACACAAAAAGACAAACTGACAGCTGAAGGGTTTCAAGTTTCGGACTTTTTACGAAGGGGAGAGCCTTCGGATGAAATTCTTAAAGTTGCCGCTCACGAAAAATGCGATTTGATTGCGATGGCTACGCATGGACATCGTTTTTTAAAGGACATCATTTTTGGTAGTGTTGCCGAAAATATTCGCCATCGGACGGACACACCGATTCTAATGGTCAAATCTCATCAGCAATTTTAAAAGATTTATCAGCAAATCATGAAAATTATCTCCCGAAAATCGACTAATCTTGACTTAATTTCTATATTAAACGATTTGACTATTGATATTGCGCTTGATAGTTGGGACGCCGGTTTTATTTTTATTTCCTATTTTAGCCGCGAATCGTCAATCCAAATTGCTGCTGAATTTCAAAAGAAAATCAAATGTAAAAACTTTTTGGGCTGTTCTTGCGCCGGTGTTGTTACCGATATAACCGAAATTGAAAATCAGCCTGCCGTATCGGTTATTCTCATGAAATTCGATCATGTTACCGTTATTCCGTTTTATTTAACACAAGCTGAAATTGCCGAGAAGTCATCGAATCAAAAATGGTACGAATATTTCGATGTTTACCCCAATGAAAAACCAAAATTTTTTATTATCCCAGACCCGTTTTCTATTGATGTTAACCAACTTTTATCAGCTCTTAATAAAGCCTATGATCTTTGCCCGGTAATAGGAGGATTGGCCAGTGCCGGCACAGAAGCCGGTGAGAATACTTTGATTTTAAACAATAATTATTACGACGAAGGCTGTGTCGGCTTAAGTTTACAAGGCGATATTCGGGTCGAAACAGTTGTCTCGCAAGGTTGTCGCCCAATCGGCGAGAGCTATATTGTCACGCATGCAGAAGGAAATATTATTCACGAACTTGGCGGACGCAGTTTTTACGATGTCCTTGAAGAAGTTTTAAGCAAGCAGGTCACCGACTATGATCGCGCCTTGTCGCAAGAAGCTATCTTTGTTGGAATTGCGATGGACGAATACAAACAAGATTTAAAAGTCGGCGATTTTCTGATACGCCCTGTGATTGGCTTAGACCAGCAAAATGGCGCCGGAGCAATTGCTGATTATGTCAAAACCGGGCAAACCATAAAATTTCATGTCCGCGACGCTGTTTCTGCAACGCAAGAGTTAATCGACTTGATGAATACACAAATCAAACGCCATCCAAAAGAAAAACCGCAAGGAGCGCTTATTTTTTCCTGTAACGGCCGAGGAAAAAATCTTTTTGGTGTCGCTGATCATGATCTTAATATCATTAAAGATCACATTGGCGAAATTCCTTTGGCGGGATTTTTTTGTGCTGGCGAAATCGGTCCCGTAGGCGGCCGAAATTTTGCGCATGGGCTGACATCAAGCATTGCTTTGTTTTATCCTATCACGCCTTCTTTCTAATTTTACGACGACAAAATAATGCTACTGCAAAATCTCGGTTTATGCTAATTTATAGGCCGATAATAACGCTAAAACTTATGGAGATTTTATGATTACTCGTCCTAAAAACGAAATTAACGATACCATTTCTGATATAACCAATTTACGTAATTTAGATTTAAGTTACAAGCCCTTAGCAGGTTCAAAGAAAGTTTATCAAAATGGCAAATTGCATAAAGACATTCGTGTCCCTTTTCGCGAAATTTCACTTTCTCCGACAATAACTGCAAAAAATGAAACTATTCAAAACACGCCCTTTATTGCTTATGACACCTCGGGTCCATACACCGATGCCGATTCAAAAATTGATATCACAAAAGGTTTGGCACCCCTGCGCCGGGCATGGATATTAAGTCGCGGGGACACTGACCAATTAAGTGAAGCCACATCGGATTACCGTCGAAAAATTGAAAATGATTCTGCTTTAGACGCCATCCGTTTTCCGATTTGCATAAAACCACTGCGCGCTAAAACAGGAAAAAATGTCACCCAAATGCATTATGCGCGATGCGGCATTATTACACCGGAGATGGAATTTGTTGCAATCCGTGAAAAGATGTCACCCGAATTTGTCCGCAGCGAAATCGCCTGTGGACGGGCGATTATTCCTGCTAACATCAACCACACCGAACTTGAACCAATGATTATTGGCCGCAATTTTTTGGTTAAAATCAATGCTAATATTGGCAATTCTGCTGTCTCTTCAAGCATTGCGCAAGAAGTCGAAAAAATGACCTGGGCCACACGCTGGGGGGCGGACACGGTCATGGATCTTTCAACCGGAAAAAATATTCACGAAACCCGGGAATGGATTATCCGTAATTCACCCGTCCCCATCGGAACAGTCCCGATTTATCAGGCTCTCGAAAAAGTGGCTGGCAAAGCCGAAGATTTAACGTGGGAAATTTACCGCGACACATTAATCGAACAAGCCCAACAGGGCGTTGATTATTTTACGGTTCACGCCGGAGTTTTGCTTCGCTACATTCCGCTGACAGCCAAACGGGTCACGGGAATTGTTTCGCGCGGCGGCTCGATTTTAGCCAAGTGGTGTTTAACGCATCACAAAGAAAACTTTCTTTATACGCACTTTGAAGAAATTTGCGAAATTATGAAGGCTTACGATGTTTCTTTTTCTTTGGGCGATGGTTTACGTCCGGGCTCGATTGCCGATGCTAATGACGCAGCCCAGTTTGCTGAATTAGAAACTTTAGGAGAGTTGACGACACGTGCATGGAAGCATGATGTGCAAGTGATGATCGAAGGGCCCGGGCATGTGCCCATGCATTTGATCAAGGAAAATATGGACAAACAGCTAACCCTTTGCAAAGAGGCACCATTTTATACATTAGGACCCCTGACAACCGACGTGGCACCCGGATATGACCATATCACGTCTGCTATTGGCGCGGCGATGATTGGCTGGTTTGGCACGGCTCTCCTGTGTTACGTCACACCCAAAGAACATTTAGGTCTGCCCAATAAAAAGGACGTTAAAGACGGGATTATTGCTTACAAAATTTCCGCGCATGCGGCCGACTTGGCCAAAGGCCATCCCGGCGCTCGTCAGTGGGACGATGCTTTGTCCAAAGCACGCTTTGAATTTCGCTGGAAAGATCAATTTAATCTTTCCATGGATCCCGAAACGGCCGAAAGTTTTCACGACCAAACACTGCCCGCCGAAGGAGCTAAACTTGCGCATTTTTGTTCGATGTGCGGCCCGCAATTTTGCTCCATGAAAATCACGCAAGACGTTCGCGATTATGCTTTGGCAGAAGAAGAAAAAGAAAAAGGTTTAAACGAAAAAGCCGATGAGTTTAAACGCAGCGGAAAAGAAATTTATAGCTAATTGGATTTATGCCGAAATAAGCTGAGATTGCAGTTTAAAAATATTGTTGTAAAGCGTGACAAATTCTTCAAGACGGGCTTTAAGATTATTAAGATCTTCTAAAGCTTTCTGACGGTATTCTTGCGTTTCTAAAGCCATTTGCGGAAAAAGTTTTTGGTAATATTCAATTCCTTCCAACAAATTTTTACGAAATTCATTCAAATATTGGATTTGTTTTGGTGTAGGTGAGGGCAGCATTTTCTTAATTTCCCGAACCAAGAAATCAATATTAATCTTTAATTCCTTATTAAACATATTCGGACGATACCCGGGATTAAGAAGGTTAATACGACCGTAAATATGATCGACCATTTCCTTTAAAGTGACAATTTTTGAAAAATAGGCTAAATTCGGCCCCGGGCAGACAGCGCTAAAGCGCGTCCCATTCTTAACAATATTATTTTTAATCAAAGCCCCTTCGCCAAGATCATTGCAAATACAAGCTTTCCTCACGATAGCATCAAATTGTTTTTTGTACTCCACAAAAGCCAATTGCAATTTTGAGAGCTGATCAAGTTTAAGTTTTTGATAAAGACGCGAAGCTGTACAAATCGGCTCCTTGGTAAACTCAACGTTGGTCACCAAATGTCCGCGAGGACAAGCACTGCCAGGCCTTCCAGCTTCAATTTTGCGGTCTTTTTCATCGTCGCTGGGATTATGGCGAATATTATTAAACGGCACACCCAATGGAGAAACATCACTCGTGTAAAGGTCGTTTTCAGTTGCCGCGGCAAGCTTCTTTAAAGTCGGTTCATCGACGTTAGTCGCCTCGGGGCATAGCAAAAACGGCGTTCCCCAACCGGTGCTGTCCACATGATAATATTCTCGCAAAAACTTATCTTCATTGACCGTGCCAATACCGCCTTGCGCAGTGACTAACACTTGAGGAACAACGCTTGGTATCACACGATTCTTAATTCTTAAAGCTTCTGCATAAACAGAATGCAATGTCGAAATCAACTCTTCACGTTTGGTTTTAAATTCTTCTAAAATCGGTCCCATAAGCATACCAGCCGCCGGAAAAACGTGGCCGCCGCAATTAAGACCGGACTCAACACGATATTCCGAAATCCAAATCCCTTTTTTTGCAAAGAATTTACCCTGAATAATAGACGAGCGAAAATCACTAACTTTTAGAATCACACGTTTTTTAATATGCCCTGAAGCATCGGCATAAAAATCCTTAAATTCTTCGACATAACTATATAGACGTTGATTAATCCCGGCAGAGAAAACAATGGCCGACTGCAAAGTGCTTTGGCCATATCCACGCAAAGCCGCTAAAGCATCGCTATAAATTGAGTCAAGAAGTGTTCCGTCCTTAGCATAATTTAGCCGGTCGAGTTTAGTCATAATATTGACATTAATATCACCGGGAAGAATCAAATTACGAAGGATTTCCTGCAAATTCTTTTTTGCAATTTGATCGTCGGTTGAAAGCATTTGAATGTAAAGTTTCTTAACTGGGGAAGTTTCTGGCAAAAGCTCAAAATATTTCGTAATTTCACTGTCGGCAACAAAAGCAGAAGCTTTCAACTCGGCAAACTGTTTCTTAACAATGCGATCCAATAGATTAAGATATGCGGTGATCCGTTTGGCCCGAAAGTCTTCGTCATATTTTGTGATTGGCGTATAACTTTCACCGGTTTGTTCACAATAAAATTTCCGCATTTCTTCGATTAAAGTGTCATCGACTAAGGAAATAACAGACGAAATCCCATAACGCGCCACTTTGACGGGTGAGTCAATCGAAAACCCTGTTCCCATGACTGGGATATGAAAAGTATGTAATTTGCTCATATTTGACCTTGTGAAGTATTTGTGATTATACCCTTAAGTGTTCGATAAGCAAGCTTTATTAAATATCCGCTTCATGAAAAAGTTTTGCGTTTTGAAAATTTTTATAATAGAATGCAGCAACTTAAAGGAAAGAAAATATGACAAATGATTTTTATGACGGCTTAGCAAAGCAAAGTTTAGCTGGTGAAATTTTAGATACCTCAACCTGCCATAAAATTTTGACTTCCCCGGAAATAGATATTTTTCCGTTGATTAATGCCGCTTACCAAATCCGAAAAAAATTCCACGGTAAAGTTGTCAGTATTCACATTATTAATAATGCCCAAAATGGTTATTGCCCCGAAGACTGCCATTACTGCGCCCAGGCAAAATCTTCACAGGCCGACATTGAAGAATATCCAATCAAACCCGACTCTGAAATTTTACAGGAGGCTAAAGCCGCCTATGAAAGCGGCGCTTTTCGCTATTGCATGGTTTTTGCAGGACGTGGGCCATCAGAACATCGGACGCAACATCTTGCCAATTTAATACGGCAAATCAAAGCTCAATATCCAATCGAAGTCTGCGTTTCAGCAGGTTTGCTCAATAAAGAAAAAGCTCAAATTTTAAAAGCCGCCGGCCTTGACCGGTTAAATCACAATCTGAATACTTCTCAAGAGAATTACCCCAACATTTGCACAACACACACCTATGCTGACCGATTAAATACACTCAAAGCAGCAAAAGACGTTGGGCTTGAAGTCTGTTCAGGCATGATCGTCGGTTTAGGAGAAAACGAAAAAGACATCATACAAGTCGCTTTGCAGTTGCGTGAAATTAATGCCAAATCTATTCCCATTAATCTTTTGGTTTCCATTGATGGGACACAGCTCAAAGAAAGTGCTACTCTTACTCCAGAATATTGTTTGCGAATTCTTTGTCTGTTTCGATTTTTAAATCCACAAGCCGAAATCCGCATTGCCGCCGGACGAGAAATCCATTTGCGTCAACTCGAAATTTTAAGTTTGTACGTCGCCAACTCTCTTTTTATGGACGGATACCTTAATACCAAAGGTTCCTCACGTTTAAAAACATTAGAAATGATCCGCGACGCCGGGTTTACAATCAACTCTGATCAAAATTTAGATGAATTGTTAAGCAACGAATCCGAGTCAGCCATAGGACAAACGATAAGTGAAAAAGAACTTTTTCTAAAAAATTTGAGGGACTTACGTCCATTTTTAGAAAAAAATGTTTTAGTGTCGAATCGTAAGTGCGGTTAGGAAGAATCACAAACAATATTTAGGAGATTAAATGAAGGAAAAAATAAGCCTTTCACGTTTTGAATTATTAATGGATGCCGGATTTGGAGCTCAAAAAGCCGGAGATATTCTTATTCGTGCTTTTGCCAAAACCGGTCGTTACGTTTATATTGAACCGATGATTCCCGCGGAAATCAGCCCGCCGCCACGTACACGTGCAGCTTTGTCCGGAGTCATTATTCGCGTCGGAGATTTTGACATTACGAATATCGGGAATGATACAGATTTGATTATCTCTTCACACGAAATCTGTCTTGACCGACGGCTTGATGATGATGAAAATAATCCCCAATGCCGTATTCTTTTAGACATGGGCAATAAGGCCGGAAATGAAGAATCTTATGAAAAAGTTTTAAACCGCGTAAAAAAAATGGGCCTGGATCTTATTCCCTTCGAAATTGATCAAGCCGCGAAAGAAATCATCAAAGATTTAGGTGGAAAAGGAGAGAACCTCTATTATCTTGGCATGCTCAGCGCAATTTTTAATATGTCAAAGACTGTACTCGTTGAGGAAATTGAAACTAGTTTTAGTAAAAAACTTATCGGAAAAGTCATGTTAGACAATTTATTGCTTTTTGAGTACGGTTATCAATACGCAGAAAAAAATATTAAGTTTTCCTTTGAAGTCCAAGGCATTGAAAAAGCTCGTAAAGATCCCATTTTAATTGACGGGAATACGTCGATGAGCATGGGCATTATCGACGCTGGCATCAAGCTCTACAGCGGTTATCCGATTACGCCAGCGTCTTCTATTATGCACACCTTGGCCAAAGAATTTCCATCGTACGGAGGAATGGTCCATCAAGCAGAGGATGAAATTGCCGCAATCGGAACCGCCATCGGGGCTTATTTTGGCGGCGTTCCATCAGTAACATGTACTTCGGGCCCCGGACTTTCTTTAAAACAAGAATTTATCGGTTATGCAAGTTCCGCTGAAATCCCGATTATCGTTATTGATGTTCAGCGCTCAGGACCTTCAACCGGCATGCCGACAAAGACAGAACAAAGTGATTTACCCGCAGCCGTCGTCGGAAATCATGGGGACAATACGCGTGTGGTTATCAGTGTTTCAAACGTCATCGACTGTTTTTATGCTCCGCAAATGGCTCGATACTTGACCGAAAAACTGCGTTTGCCCGTTTTTATTCTGTCTGATTTTTTAATCGCCAATAGTTACAAAATCATTGAAAAGCCCATTGTCAATCAGATAACCGATATC
>CAZNNZ010000064.1:6181-9322 GCA_964574575.1 uncultured Planctomycetales bacterium | reverse complement strand
GTTTACCTAAACCACGGGCATCTATTTCAACGATCACAAGCGACGAAGCGCTTAATGCTTTTTCGTACAACTGCACATACTCTTGAGCCGCCCGATCCCATGAAAAATCTTGAGCCATTGCTTGATGCATCATTTGCGTCCACTTTGCTTTATCGTGATAATACATTTTAAGCGCCCGCGACACAGCTGATTCCATAGCTTTCGTCGTATATTGATCAAAAACAAATCCTGTCTTTGCATCTTCGACTGTATCTGCCAACCCACCGGTGCGATGGACGATCGGCGGCGTTCCATAGCGCATACTATAAAGCTGCGTTAGTCCACAAGGTTCATACTGCGACGGCATAAGAAAAGCATCTGCTCCGCCGACAATCAGATGCGCAATCCGACTATCAAATCCAAACTTAACGCTGACTTTCCCCGGATAAGTCGCCATAAGTCGCTTTAATTTTTCTTCAATCTTAGTGTCCCCCGTCCCAAAAATAACCAGCTCAATATCCTGTGCCAAAAATTGCGGATCTAACCCAGCAACCAAATCATAACCTTTCTGATTAGCAAAACGAGACACTGCACCTAAAACAAAAACATCCTCTCTCTGGGGTAAATTAAACTCTGTTTGCAAAGCCGCCTTAGCGATTTTCTTTCCTGCCATGTTCTCCGACGAGTACCGTGCATCGCCATTAATTTTTGCTAAATATTTGTCAACCTTGGGGCTCCAAAGTCCATAGTCAACCCCATTAACAATCCCGCTTATAGGGCCTTTAAGACTGGTCAAATGTCTTAAGAATCCATCTAATCTTTCTCCAAATTCAGCGGTCAAAATTTCCAAAGCATACGTTGGGCTGACCGTGTTAATCAATTTTGCATAAACTAAACTGGCCTTCATCAAATTTAAGTTTCCATCAAACTCTACCGCATTAATCATGCGCTCATCGTCGGACAAGCCGCTCAAACTCAATTGATTGCGATCCATGCCCATCAAGTCAAAAAGATTAAGATTAAATTTGCCCTGATGTTCCAAATTATGAATTGTCATAATCCCGCTCTTGCCCCTATACGCCGATTCATAACGAGGATGGCGGCGCATAAGCATAAGTGTCACGCCAACTAACCAATCATGCGCGTGGACAATATCAACGTCTAAAATAAATTTCATCCCAATCTCAAGCGCCCCCTTAGACAAAGCCAACGCCTGTTCAAAGGCCAGCTGATGCATATAATTATGAATTTTATAAATAACCGGCCACTCGTCGCGGCTAATCAAATTCCAATCTGCAGGTTCGCCTAATTTTCTAAACCCAATCTCCTTAATTTTTGCCATTAAACATCGATACGCATCAAGCGCAACCAATTCTTCTCTGTTATTTATAAGCCCCACGCTTAAGAAACGATCGTATTCAGCAACAGTCCGTTCAAACTCAATAGCCTCAATACAAACTTTATACGAATAAATCGGATGCTGTAAAAAGTAATACGTCAAACTCCCTTGCCCAACTTTCATGCTCTTGATATAAACCGCCATCTGTTCTTGTCGATTACCAATTTGTACAGATATCGTCTGATTCATTTTTGAAATACCATGAATATGTATATTAATACCCCCATAAAGATACGTCACAACCCTTACATCATGTCCACTTCTGGCCAAAGCCAGAGGAAAAGCTCCCTCGCCTAAAACGTCCGCAACCCCACCCGTCTGAGCAAATGGCACAGCCTCAGCTGTAACTATTAAAATCGTCGAGGAAGAGACCTTGTCCTCAAATAAATTATTTTGAATATGAAAAACCGCAAGCTGACCGGGCAAAAGATGTGGCGTAAAATTAATACGATCACGCAAACCAAAATTAAGAGCTGGATAAATTTCCCCGCTTATCAAATCTTTAATTTGTACGACGCAAGGTTGACCTAACAAACTCAATAATTCCAAACCTAAATCACCGCGAGAAAGCTGGGAGGTCACATTCTTTTCTTCGCTGCTAAAGTTGGCTATAACTAAAATAATGTCACTGCCCCATTTTTTTAAGAAAGCCTTGACACTTGCTTCGTTTATCGGCAGTGAAATCATCCGAGAATGACTAATCGCCGGATGCGCTTGACGAATCTCAACTGACTTGCGTACCACGTCGGAAAGATCAACGTTCCCAATCTGAGCTGTGCCCCAAAGGGAACGAATCACAACTCCTCCACGGCGTTCTTCTCGCTTAATCGGCGCGAGTGTTCCTTTTTCCCCCAAACTCAACAGCACACCTTCCATCTGCGGGCCTAAAAGTAAACTGCCCAAAAAGGCAGACCCCAATAACTCAAGCGCTGAGATTGTTTCTTTAAGCTTTGATAACTTTTTAAAATCTCCCGAATATTCAATCGCCCACCGAGCAGTGTCATGCGTATCAACAACCGCATAAGACATTCCACGACTAACATTAAACAGTTCGGCATAAAACCCATCGAGTGTTTTATTTGGCACACTGTCTAGGAAAGAAGCAATTTGCAAATACCCTTGGGCATTAAGATGAAAATACGCATGCCCATCTCCACCTAATTGCTCAACCATAGCCAAAAGATTTTGTTCTTGAAAATATGTTCCAACATCATCCCAAAGCCGCGTTGACCAAACGATACGCTCGGCATTCTCGACATAAGAACCACGTCCATAAAAATGAAACGCATCCAGCCGCCAACCAGAAATTCTATAAACAGAATCCTCAAAAATTTGACTAAAAACATTGTCCCAAAAAATAAACGGTAAAATACGCGGATCAAACTCGCCGTTGTTGCGCATTTGCTCGATCTTTCTCTCGTCCCATGCCGCCAAATCTCCCCAAATCTGTTCATTGCCGCCTGAAGGATCTTTAAACCCGGGACTTAGTATTTGTTCGCCTCTCTTGGCAAAATAATCTTCCCTAAAGAAAACGTCCGTTCCATTAATTGCACGGAAAAATGGCAAATCTCCCAAAATCCGCATCTCTGGCTGCATCAGCAAATTATGAAATTGTTCAAAACCAATGAATTGCTCATACACAATAAAATCATAAATATCTTGCTCTTGTAACGACGATATATTTTCATAAGACATTCCATAAACCAAGTCTTGCCCTTCAGATATCGAGTGTTGTACCAGCTTCGCGTAACGCTGAATTTGAT
>CAZNNZ010000064.1:0-6171 GCA_964574575.1 uncultured Planctomycetales bacterium | reverse complement strand
CTCGCTTCTTTACAGAAAGAATAGAACTTCTCAACGGCACTTTCTCCAATATCTTCAACCGCCGACCAGTCAACAAGCGATGGATTAAGCGCATACACAGACAGTGACGAGAATGGCGATTCGTCTGCAGCAGGGAAAAAAGGCGACAAGAAAAATACATTCTTTCCAGTATTCTTTTTGAGTTGCTCTAAGTACTGCCTTAACCCAGTCCAATTGATAGAAAATCCTTCCAAGGCGGTATCAGGAATAAAAATATACGCCGGATGATACGTTTCTCTTTTAACCCATCGCGGTAAACGATAAACCATCGCAGGAACATCGCCGCCAACCCACGTCGGCTGAGCTTGGGATAAGAATTGGGCTCGTGCGGTAAAAGCAAACGGCCCAATGTTTTGTGGAACAAGCGATATGTGCGCTTGATAAATATTTTCCATCATACTTTGAGAAACTAAACTAATCTGCGAAGGATCAACGCGTATGGCACTCCAAATCTTGGGATGATCCATATTTGTAAAAACCTCTATCGTCAAATCTTCTTGAAGCGCTCCATTAGTGTAAACAGTAATATCTACAGGAATTTCTTCATGCGGACCGACAACAACATTCTCGCCGACAGCAGGATTAATTTTAACGGCAGTGACAACCGCAACAAGCTGACGAATCTTAATATCACTTAAGAAAATACCTAACTTTTCTGCCAAAAACGACAAGCCCCAAATCGCCATTGCCACACTCCATGCCTGCGCAGTGCATCCTTTAGGATAAGCATAAAAATAATCCGTTGCATTAAGATCTTTGCGCATTTCTGCTGTTGCATCAACAAGCTCAGGAAGAGAACCGGCGATGCTCTCATCAGAGCCATCAATCAATCGAGTCAAATCATTGACCATAGTCCATAAAGCTTCGTCGGCACTCATATATGAATTATTAACGGCCGTCGGGAAAAATAATGAGAACATCCATACCCACCCTGTCCCGTTATGGTAGGCTCTGTCACGAACTTCTGCCGACTCAGCGCTCACATAGTAAGGATGATAATCAGCATACGGCCAGCTAGGAATATCGCGGTCACTGCGATATTTCTTTGATGGACGAGCAAGACTGCGTAAAGCACCCGGAATAAGTAATTCACTGTAAACTTTATTTAAAACCTTATCCGCCTTCTTGCCATCGAGCAATCCTGTCCAAACAGCAAAAATTTGATTAGGGCGAATAGCCGGATCCTTAACAGTTTCACTAACCTTATCCGCTTGCCAAGTACCCAAAACATCAAACAAAGATTCTTCTGTCTCATTCCAGAAATGCACCGCAAAGTTTTGTTTTACTTTATCGGCAATCGATTTATAAAGATCTGCATATTGCAAATCCATATTTTCCATTATCCGCAAAACTCCATACCAAAGAGAAGTAATTTCAACCGCATAACCCTGACGATGCGTGTTAATTGTGTCCATCCATGTCGCCTGCTTTGGCGACCAAATAAATCCAGTTGCTTTATCACTATGCACACTCAGTTCATCAATACCTTGGCTGACCAAATCTTTTTTAGTCATCGCATAACGTGCTACCAATCCCCGCATAATATCCCGCAAAGTCTTTCCATCGGCCATCATCGAAACATCCAAAACGGCTGAATCTTGAAACCTACGAACATATTCACCGACGTTTAAAATTAACCACAACGGCGCATCAACCGTATTCCAATTACCCATACTATTAGGAATGAGCCGCCCATCTTTTCTATTCATATCAACCAGACGTGCCCACTTTAAAATAATTTCTAAAGACATTTCTTTGTCAACAAAACTCATTAATCCATAAAGGGTGATCATCGTATCTCTACCCCACTCATTGGGAAAATTCGGAAATCCAGCATAAATTGCCGGTTGGCCTTTTTTATCCCTAAACATAAATCGAGGAACTTCATTAATCAGCTGGCCATATAAGTTTCTAACTGCGACATTTAACAAAGCGGATTGAAAACGCGAGGACAAGACCAAGTGATTCTGCTGCGCGGCTTGAATAAATTCAACGACGTTAAGTGTCGTCCTTTGTTGAGAATCGTTATTTTCAAACGACTGCACATCAGCGGCCAAAGCCTCGTTGATGGACTTTAAATAACTCGTAAAAATATAACTTAAGATATGGAAAGAAAGAATTTCAGGAAGATTTATAATCGCTTGATTAATTTGCAGGCCTTGCGGAATAATTCTAAAAACTTCGCCAGATCTCGATGAAACCAGCAAAATCCAAATCGACTGGTTTTCACGTAAAGGCGGAGCGCCGGAAAAATTGGACAACCATTTTGTCAATTGCTGTTTAAAGCCACGAACTAAAGCATCTTCATCTTGGCGCAACCGATCAGATCCTATCACCGTCAACTGCCCACTAATTAAAACAACCATCACCAAAACAGAATCCGCTAATATTCCTTTGGCACGCAATTCGACATAATCAACCGTCGAGGAAGATGCACGTAATGGAATAAAATCTTGTGGATAATTCTTTGTTCTTTGAACCAAAGTCAAAAGATAATCCTTATACCCCTGGTGATTCTCTTGTTGATCACGAGCAAAGCCATCAATAAAAAAGCGTCCCTGCGTTGGCGATGTTTTGTCATGTTCGACAACTACGACAAAACGCACAGCTCCTCTTTTAAATTTCAAAACAGTTACTCCAGAAATCGTATACTTTTCACCACCCGAAAAAGACTTTTCGCTCGGTTCTTCGCCTGTTGCTTCTTCCCACCGACCCTTTTGTGCTGCAGTATTTAAACGCTGTTGCAATTGAGGAATAACCCAACCATGATGCGCTTTCCACAACCCATTGTCTATTTTCCTATTAACAAAAACTTTATACCGGAATTCTTCCCCTGACTGAAATTTTGCGGTCATGACCAAAAGTTCTTTCCCCTGCGCGGTACGCTTAGCACTAAACTCCGCCGGAGAAATGATCTCTGCCACTTGAGCCTCGATGTCTTTATACGGCGGCATCCGTTGTCCCTGATTTCTGGCTCGATATAGCGCAATGGCATGCTCAACTAATTGACTGAAAAGAACAAACTCACGCCCAATCGATTCGACAAGTGTCACGCGATTGTCTTTAACCAATTCTTTAATCTCACCCAAAATAACTTCTTCAAATAAAACCATATCCTCATGTTGCCAAATGCCATTTAAAAGTTCTTTGAGAGATTTATCGATAGCGTGACGCTTAAAGATTTCGCGGATGTCCCTCCAAACCTTTTCTGTTGTTTCAAGCGACAAACCCATCTCCTGCGAAATGCGCTGCAAGGACAGCATCGTCTGGCTTTCTTCAAATTTTGCACTCACGGTCAAGAAAGCACGCTGATCCGCTGACAACTCCAGCGGTGAGTATTGCCAAAGAATCGCCCGGCCTGTTCTTTCATATTCGTGATACATATTGACTAAAGTCTTAACGTTGAGCGCACGCGCCCAAATTAATTCGCGTGCCTGTGCAAGAGCCAGCGTAGTTTGCGGCTTTAAATCCTCCGGAACTTGACGACGCAATTCAAGAAGATGATTAAACAGCACAGCAAATTTTGCCGGTTCACTAAAAACTTGCGGGTCCATCAAAATTTGATTAATATTACCCGTCATCGATGTTTGATACTTGTCAGCAATATGAAGAATGACATAAGTATCTGTGTGTTTAATCGGATATTGATCTTCAAGAATTTTTTTGCGCAAATCCGCCGCATGATCAGCAATCTGATTGGCCAGCGCTGGCCCTTTGCCCGCAACCCATGGAAGATGGACAAAAACAAAAAGCAAACGCATCGCGTCAATCCACTGCCCGTCGGCGTATGCCTTTTGATAAGCGTTCAATGCCTGCGAAACATCCTGAGGCTTTCGTCCCGGGCCAAGATTAATCGGTGAAGAACTTAACGCAGAAGATTCTAAATTCATCATTTCCGCCAAATCTTCCATAATAAGCCCCTTGAAATTTGGATCTTCTCTACGTATACGATGTTCATTGCGCATTGCATTAATAATACTTTCCAGGACGTAATAAATATTTCCATTTTCCATCGGCGCCACTAAGGCGCGCATACCACCCTCTAGAGCAGGAGAATAATCCATGTCCTTACTATCGCCGATATAGATTGTTCGCCTAGCCTTAACATCCAATTTTTTAATTGCCACCCTAAATGCGCGCGGATCGGGTTTAGGTGCGCGCAGTTCACTGCGAGTAATGACCAAATCAAAAAGATCAATAATCCCAAGCGCAGCTAAAATCTGGATTGTCTGCGTTCGCGTATTATTCGTCAACAAAAAGATCTTAAGCCCATATCTGCGCACTTGCGTTAATAGTTCCTGCAAGCGCTTATCGGCAGCAATATATTTCCCGGGGAACATATGCTCATTGTAATATTTTTCCCACTCGGAAATTGATATACCTAATGCAGGAAGAACATACATCGCCGCCGGTTGCTGACCGATCTCAAGCGTCATTTTAGTTCTGGCTTTTATAAATTTCCTTTGTGCGACAGATACGCTAACTTGCAATCTTTTAGCTATAAATTTCAAACCAAGATCCCTGCACGCTTGACTATATTTTGCATTATGATAAAGTGTCCCGTCTAAATCTAAACCAATCGCTTCCAAATAAGAAACCACCATTGCCCAGTTGATATTAAGCTTATCCTGCCCGGCTTGAACAATAGGGTCAACAAGAGTGCTGGAGGCGGAATCACCGAGCACGGCAGACAAAACTTGCACCGGCACATAGGTCATTTCTTTTTTTAACCAAACCCGATCACTATGAGCTGTCTGTCTATCAGCGGCAACGGAAACATTAATACCATATTGACCCTCATGCGCGGGCACCCAAGTAAAGCTCCAAACACCCAGACGACCTTCGATTGGGAACATACGATACTCTTCATTCCATTGCCTGCCGATAGGCCCTGCAATTAAAGAAACCACCGGTTGGCCGTAACCTTGATAATCAACACGCACATTAAGTGTCGCTGGTTCGCCTGTTTTAACCACCAAACCTTGCTCGGCATTAAAATTATCAGCCTCCAGGGATTCAACCCACAAGCCTGAAACAGACTCATGGTCTGCCAGAGGGAAATTACTTTCTTCAATAAAGTTGTAATTGCTACTGCCTTGAATTACCCATTTGGGAAATATCTCTTTCCCATGCTGATTATGGTTTAATAATCCCTCCCATGAAAACTGAATCAACTGATCTACTTGCAAATAAGAAGTCACATATACTCCAGCCATCTTAACGCCATATAAACCATTAATTGCCCATGCCCCATGTATTTTTCTTAAAAGATCCTTATTCGACAAATCTTCATCGGAATCACTATACTTCGTCGATAGATCAAACAATTTTGCCCGGATACTATGCTTACTTCTGTTATCGTGTTTGCCATAATCACTCAAATTAAATTCTCTTCCTTCTTCGTTATTTTTATCATAAATGGTCAACATAATTGCAATATTGGCGTCTTCGTCATACGGTGCCGGATCTCCAGAGGTAAGCCATGTGATTGTATTGGTTTTTTCCTCATTGAATAAAACACCCAAACGAAATAATCCACTTTCAAATTCTTCCTTAACAGCACGGATGTCAGAAGGCGAAGCATCTTTCCCTAACCACACCCTTAAAACATCAATATCGGAACCCACCATAAAAGTATGTTGTGATAATGAGCAATTCATCATCGTAGTGCGCTCAATAATGCCAAAATATTTATGATTTAATTCTTCCACAAGTTTTCTAAACCCGCGACGAACCCCATCGGTTGCGTTTGGAAACATATTATCTAAATCATTTTGAATATGAATTGTGCTATAGCCCAAAACATTTAAGAAATTAAGCATTGTAATATAAACCATCCAATTATTAACCGACGGGATAACATGCAAAACACGCATAATGGTATTCTGCCTGTTCTCTTCATCTAAAATATATATTGGCTGGGCGAGGGCCTGACTTAAAATAGCCACGGCGGGGATATACGCTAATTCATCAAGAGCGATTTCCTGCGTTGCAATCATAATCAACCGGTTTAACAAATCCGGCGTCATCAAATAAGGAGCTTTTTCATAAAACATCTGAAGATACTTTCCAAGGTTACAATAATAAGAATAACTAAACATATTGCTCATACACTAAACCAAAGATATTGAT
>CAZNNZ010000063.1:5132-9532 GCA_964574575.1 uncultured Planctomycetales bacterium | reverse complement strand
AATGAAATGTGCGCGATGTATTGTCGCTATTGTACGCGTTCACGAATGGTCGGCGACGGCAACAGGACGCTTAGCACGGCTACTTATGAAAAAGCGTTTGATTATATCCGGTCGAACAAAAAAATTCGTGATGTTCTTATTTCTGGCGGCGATCCTTTGACGATGAGCGATAATGTTTTGGAATTTATTATAAAAAATGTTAAAGCGATCCCTCACGTCGAGTTTGTGCGTATCGGGACACGTATTCCTGTTACCTTGCCGCAACGCGTGACGTCCGAATTAATTGGTATGCTTAAGAAATATAGCCCGATTTGGATGAGTGTTCATTTTAATCACCCTCGTGAAATTACGGATCGCGTCAGATATGCTTGTAATTTGATTGCCGACAGCGGTATCCCGATGGGCAGTCAAACGGTTCTTCTTAAAGGGGTCAATGATAGTCCAGCGGTTATGAAAAAGCTGATGCATGAGCTTTTGAAAATTCGTGTTCGGCCATATTATATTTATCAATGTGATCCGATTATGGGTTCGAAGCATTTTCGTACTCCCGTCTCTGTCGGAATGAATATTATGGAACATTTGCGTGGGCATACGACTGGTTATGCGGTGCCGACGTATGTGATTGATGCGCCCGGCGGCGGGGGAAAGATTCCAGCGAGCCCCGGTTATATCGTTTCTCAGGAAAAAGGTAAAACAGTACTGCGTAATTATGCTCATGAAAAATATACGTATTATGATCCGTAAGTTCTTTAACAAAACCCCTTGATTTTAAACAGGATGGGGAGTATCTTGGAGTAGTAATTCGTAAAATTATTGATTCGCTATTAATTTGTAACATAAATAAACATAGGAGGAAAAGATGAAAAGATTCAGCGTAGTTGTTCTTGCGGTGGCCATGACGGCGTTTTTTGTGACGCCGGGTTTTGCGATGTTGCGCAAAGACATGCAAAGTGCCAAAGGAACGGTTACATATATCAATTCTGCTCGCACTGAAGTTACTATCAAGGATTCTACCAGCGGCAAAGATGTGACATTTTCTACTGGTGCTGTTGGTGCGGATATTAAGATGGGAAGCGCGGTTATTGTTTTGTATAAGACTGGAACGACAAGTGCAAAAACAGTGCGTCTTCTTCCTGCTAAAAGAGGTGGTGCCGCGGTTGCAAAAGTTCCCGCTGCTGCCCCAACTTCAACCTATGTTGCTCCGAAAGCTGTTAGTTCAGATATGTACGGGACGCCTAAGACAACGACTTCTACAAAGAAGAGCAACTGGTAATTTTGATCTTCAAAGAAGTATTTTAAGGCCGCTAGCAATTTGTAGCGGCCTTTTTTTTCGGCGAGGAATTTCAACTTTACAATTGTAAGAACTGTAATATAATGACCCTGTTTTTAAAGTAGGTAACATTTAACCCGGATTTTGCATTAGCCTCGCTCCTGCGAGGCCAAGCAAAAGCCGCCCAAAGGGCCGCATGTCTCGACTTCGTCGAGACGTGCGGGGTTAATCCTTGCGGTAAACCGCAACCGAAGGCAAATTTTGCACTTCACTTTTTTGTGCGCGACGTATCATCGCGCAATAGGTTGTAATGCAAAATTTGGGTTTAATAATTTCAAATTTAGAGAAGGTGGGTGAATTTCATTATGGTGGAAGTTAAAATCACGGACAAAAATGGTTTTGAAAAAGCAATGCGTATTTTTAAGAAAGCCTGTCAAAAAGAAGGATTTCTCGTTGAAATCAAAGAGCGCCGGTATTATTCAAAACCTTCAGAGCGCAAGAGACACAAGAAAAGTTTTTAATATGGCAAAAAATAGTCAGCACATTGCTATTCTCGTCGAAGATCAATATCAGGTTCTGGAAGTTTGGTACCCGCTTCTGCGTCTTGCAGAGGCGGGTATCCGTGTGACGACAATCGGAACCGGAAAGAAGGACACGTATTTGAGCAAGGAAGGATATCCGATTAAAGTGGATATGTCTATTGACAAAGTCAATGTGCGTGATTTTGATGGGGTTATTATTCCCGGCGGTTGGGCGCCGGATTTTTTGAGGCGTTATGAGAGGGTTATTAATTTTGTTAAAAGGCTTTATGCTGACGGACGGATTGTTGCTTCGATTTGTCATGGAGGCTGGGTTTTAGTTTCGGCCGGCATTGTTAAGGGAAACAAAGTGACATCATTTTTTGCCATTAAGGATGATTTGATCGCCGCAGGCGGTATTTATTTAGACCGGGAAGTCGTGATTGACAAAAATTTGGTGACGTCTCGCAAGCCGGAAGATCTCCCCTCTTTCGTTGCTGCAATTATCAAACTCGTTAATAAATAAACAAGGTAGTCTTATGATTAAAGTTAAACGTGCCTTAATTAGTGTTTCTGATAAAGTTGGCCTTTTAGATTTTGCGCGGGGATTGCATCACTTAGGTATCGAAATTATTTCGACTGGTGGGACGGCTCGTTTGCTTGCGGCGGCGGATATTCCGGTTGTGGAAATTGATCAGATAACGGGCTTCCCAGAAATTCTCGACGGGCGTTTGAAGACTTTGCACCCGGCGGTTCACGGTGCTTTATTGGCTTTGAGAGACAATCCGGCGCATATGGAACAATTACAAAAATATAAAATTGGCCTGATTGATATGGTTGTTGTAAATTTGTATCCGTTTGAGCGTGCGATTCAGAAAAAAAATATTTCGTTGGCCGAAGCTTTAGAAAACATTGATATCGGCGGGCCTACGATGCTTCGTTCGGCGGCCAAGAATTTTAAAAGTGTTGCGGTTGTTTCTAACCCGAAACGTTATGCAGAAGTGCTTAAAGAATTAGATACCAACAGCGGCCTTTTGTCCGACGCTTTTTTGATGAATTTGGCCATTGAGGTTTTTCAATATACTTCGCAATATGACAGTGTTATTTTTGAGTTTTTGAATAATCGTCTTAAAGGCGGAGATTATCCTTCTTTTCCGAAAGAGCTTGTTTTACGGTTTTCTAAAGCGCAGGATCTTCGTTATGGCGAAAATCCGCATCAGCGTGCGGCTTTTTATGCGGCTGCAGAGCAACAGCATGGCTTGCCGTTTATCAAACAGCACAATGGCAAAGATTTGTCGTTTAATAATATTTTAGATTTGAATGCCGCGCTCGAAATTGTGCGCGAGTTTACCGAGCCGACAGCCGTCGTGATTAAACATAATAATCCGACGGGAGTAGCTCAAGATAAGACTTTGGCTGCTGCCTATAAGCAGGCGTGGAGTGTGGATCCGCTTTCGGCTTTTGGCGGGATCATTGCGTTTAATAAGAAGGTTGATCTTAAGACGGCGCAGTTGGTGAGCAAAAGTGGATTTATGGAATGTGTGATGGCACCGGGATATGATGAGTCAGCTGTTAAATTATTAAGTGAAAAAAAGAATTTGCGCGTTATTGAATTTGATTTGGAGCATCTGGCCAATGAACGCTGGGATTTTCGTCAAGTAAATGGCGGGGCACTTGTGCAAGATACGGATGCAAAAAACTTAGATCTTGCTGAATTAAAAGTTGTCACGAAAGTCAAGCCGACAAAAGCGCAGATGGCTTCTCTTCTTTTTGCATGGAAAGTAACGAAGCATGTACGTTCTAATGCAATGGTTCTCGTTAAGGCAACTAAGACCGTCGGAATTGGTTGCGGTCAGACCAGCCGTGTTGAGAGTACTTTAACGGCGATAAAGAAAGCCGGCAAAAATGCCAAGGGCAGCGTTCTTGCCTCGGAGGCATTTATTCCTAAAACAGACAATGTGATCATCGCCGCCAAGGCGGGAATCAAAGCCATTATTCAAACCGGCGGGTCGATTGCCGACGAAGAAGTCATCAAGGCGGCTGACCGCGCTAAGATTGCAATGGTTTTAACTGGCGTGCGGCACTTTAAGCATTGATGACTACGCAGTACCTTTCGACTTTTCTTAATTACGAAAAAAATCTTGATAAATTCTTTTCACGCGATATTCATTTGGCGCGTGTCCGCCGTGTTCTTTTAAAACTCGGGTCACCAGAAAATAGTTTAAAAGTTATTCATATTGCCGGTAGCAAAGGCAAAGGCTCGACGGCGGCTTTTGTTGCTCATATTTTGCGGGAAGCTGGATATAAAGTGGGTCTCTACACGTCTCCGCATCTTTATAATCTGTGTGAACGGTTTCGTATTCTTGACAGTCAACTGCGTCGCAGAAGTGTTGAGCAAAAAGAGATTTTTGATGATTGTATTTCTCCAAAAGAATTTCGGTCCGTATTAAAAAAAATTCGTCCTGTTTTAGAAGAATGCCGGCATCATCCGGTGTTTGGGGATTTGACATATTTTGAAGTTTTGACCATTGCAGCGTTTTGTTATTTTCAGGAGCAAAAAGTTGACTTTGCGGCTCTTGAAACCGGTTTGCGCGGCCGGCTGGATGCGACAA
>CAZNNZ010000063.1:0-5122 GCA_964574575.1 uncultured Planctomycetales bacterium | reverse complement strand
TCGATTAGTTTGGAACATACGTATCAGTTAGGCAAGACTTTAAAAAAGATCGCCGGCGAAAAAGCCGGGATTATCAAAAAGAATTGTGCGCTTGTAATCGCGCCACAGTGTCCGGAAGTTTTGAAAGTCATCAAAGCGCGTTGCCGTGTTTTGGGAGTTTTGCCGAGCATTGCCGGTACCAACATTTTTAAAATTTCTCTTCTTGGGGAGCATCAAAATATCAATGCTGCGGTTGCAGTTGGCGTGATTAAAGCTTTACGCCGTTTGGGGTTTTCTGTTAGTCAACAGGCGGTTAAAAAAGGTTTGGCCAATACTTTTTGGCCGCTGCGTTTTGAAATTCCTCGACGAAAACCAGCTATTATTTTGGACGCTGCTCATAACCCTGCATCAGCCAAACATTTGGCCGAAACGCTGACAAAAAATTTTCCGAGAAAGAAAGTCGTTCTTGTTTTTGGAAGTTCTGATGACAAAGATATTTTAGCTATGGCGCGGCATTTATTCCCAATTGCGCAAACCATTATTTTAACGCAGGCTGAGCATCCGCGCGCTTTTGCTTGGAGCGATGAATACGTGAAAGAAAATTTCTTTAGAGATAATGTTCTTATAACATCATCAGTAAAACAGGCTTGTCGTTTAGCTTTCAAGATCGCCGGCGCTAATGGTTTGATTTTGGTGGCAGGTTCGCTTTTTGTGGCCGCAGAAGCGCGTAAAATATTTTCTAAAATTATATGACAAAAATTATTCCAGAATTTGATGATACGATTTCTGCGATCTCGACGGCTTTAGGGCCCGGCGCAATTGGCATTGTGCGCTTAAGTGGGCCTAAGGCGATTGAAATTTTGCTTCAAATTTTTCGGTTTGCAAATGGCAAACAACCACTGCGTTTGCAAAGTCACAAGGTTTATTATGGCCATATTATAGATCCGCTTTTAAACGGTCAGATCATTGACGAAGTTTTAGTTGTTCTGATGCGTTCGCCTAAAAGTTATACTCGTCAAGATGTCGTTGAGATCAGTTGTCACGGCGGCTTAATGGCGGTTAAGACGATTTTGGGTTTAACTCTAAATTTGGGAGCGAGGTTAGCGGATCGGGGAGAATTTACAAAACGTGCTTTTTTAAATGGGCGGTTGGATCTTGTGCAGGCAGAGGCGTTAGTCGATATTATTGGTGCAAAGACCGAGAGCTCGCTGCGAGTCAGTGCGCATCATCTTAAAGGCGAGCTGACACTTGAGTTAGAAAGAATTCGCACGGATTTGATGCAAGCGTATGTCCGACTTGAGGCGGTAGTTAATTTTCCCGAGGAGGGTATTGAAGAGCAGAATCGTTTAGAAGTTGCAGGTCATTTGAAAAGTGCGAAATGTAAAATTGACACGTTGCTTTCAACCAGTCAACAGGGACGGCTTTTGCGCGAAGGAGCCAAAGTGGTTCTTTGCGGCCGTCCTAATGTCGGCAAATCATCGCTGCTGAATGTTCTTTTGAAACAATCGCGTGCGATTGTTAGTGAGGTGGCTGGAACAACCCGAGACACGATTGAAGAGTTTGCACAAATTCGCGGCATTGCTTTACAGCTTATCGATACCGCAGGGATTTTAGAGCCGCGTGATTTAATTGAGCGTCAAGCCGTTGAGCGCAGTCGTGTTCATATGCAAAATGCCGATTTGGTGCTTTTGATGTTTGCTGCCAGTCAAAGACTTACCGACGAGGATTTGTCTATTGTCCAGTCTTTGGCAGGTCAAAATATTTTGGTTGTTATCAACAAAAGCGATTTGGCGGCGGTTCTTTTAGAACAAGAGATTCAAGCACTTTTGCCAAAAGCTAAAATCGTCCACGTTTCTGCGACGGAAAAAACTGGGATTCATCAATTGGAGACAGCTATTGAGCAGAATATTCTCCATGGATCTACAATAGACACGACCCATATCCTTGTAACAAATGCGCGGCACATTGAAGCTTTAAAGAGTGCCGGCCAATATATTTGTCAGGCAGAAGAATTTTTAGACAAGAACTTGTCTCTGGAATTTATTTCAGAAAATCTTAAAGAAGCTTTAAGTGCTCTTGACCGGATTACTGGTCGCGACATTGACGAGGATTTGTTACAGGATATTTTTTCTAGTTTTTGTATTGGAAAGTAAGTAATAAAAAAGTTTAACGCTTAGCTTTGTCTTCTGACGCTCCGCCGAGATCTTTCAAATTCTTTTCATAGACCATGCTTGCGACTCTTGTCAGAGCGTACATTGCTTGATCATCGGTGACAAGATCACGCAGAGAATTATTTTTGATAAGTCTTAGACTATTTTTGGCGGCCAGAGCATCAATGACATCTGGGTCATTAAGAAAATTTTGCACTTTAGGATTTTTATAGCATTCATCAAATTCGCTGGTACGTGTGACGTCTTGCATCTTTTGGGAATTATTCATTACAGAAAGCGATAAGACAATTGCTTTAAGGCGGTTGTCCCGATTGATGACTTTTTGATAATAATGAGCGACGATCTTTGAATTTGGAATTTGCTTTTGAAAAACTTCAAATTTTTCATTCTTGATTGGCAGTGCCGAAAACAGAATAATAAAAGCAAAGAAAATATTGCCCTGCCAAAAAACGTTGAGGATACTGCCAAGTATACGGCTGGCAAAAAATGTTTTTCCGCGGAATTCCTTGTTGACCGTCGAAAGCCCGACTGACAGAAGGACATTTAAAGTTATAGCCATGGCGATGGTGCCTATTGTGGCGATAAAGGTTGCTATAAGGATATTGCGGTTAAGATCATAAAAGATTACCGCTGAAATAAAGCAACACAAAAAAGAGATTGGGCCGATTAAGGATTTTAGAAATCCGCGCAGCCACCCGCTAAGGAAAAAAAGACAGAGTACTGCGATAATGATTTTATCGATCAGTATCATAAGTGTTTTTTACTTCATCGACAGGAGCCGGCGCTGAAGGAGAGGTTAGTATTAAATAGATGATGTAGGGAATAAAAAGAATGCCAAACATAAAAATAATGACAAACGGGACCCCGAGGATGAATTTAACAAAAGGCGGAATTTTAAATTTGGAATTTTTTTTCTCGCTTTTAGCTTTGGCGGCGGCATATTCATCATAACTCGTTTGCTGAGCGCCTTTGAGTTTATATTTTTCGGCCAAGGAAAGATCGTTTTTATTTTTAGGGTCAGTCATTTTTTTACCTGCTGGATTATAACATGCAGATTTTGGCAGTCAATGGCTGTAAGCTAAAACTTTCAAGGTATTTTTTTGTTAGTTGTTGTAGTTTAAAGAGATTTTTGCCAAGAACAAAAAATTTTCTTGATAAAATCATTGAATAATATTCCAATCGCGTTACAATAAAGCCAAATGAAAACACTTAGTCGCTTTTTCTTATAAATTAAGAGGGAGCTTTAACCGATGAAGCGCGTAAAAAACAAGCGAGAAAGCCAACGAAAAAGCTGCCTTGTTCCTGTCGAAGGAAAAAAGGGCAGTACTTTCTTTGGATCTCAAACCGTCGATATTAGTCATGGCGGGGTAGGCTTGATTTCAAATCGCGCAATTGCTTTAGATGAAAAGATTGCAGTGGAGATTGCGACAGCTCCTCAAGCAGATCCAATTCTTATGCTTGGGAAAGTTGTGTGGGTCCGAAAGTTAGATAAATCAGATCTTTATCGCGTCGGCCTGCAATTTCAAAAACCTTTTTCATCGAAAGCCCGGCAGAAGCTCGACCGTGTAATTACATTATAACGGCACAAACTATGGATAGTGTTTCGCCATCGCAAGAGCAGGATCTTCCTGCGGCCAATCAGCAATCTCGCAAGATTGAGCATCGGCTCTTTGAGCGTTTTTCTGCACGTTTTCCTGTAAAATTTCGTCATACGCGTTCTGAATACGGTTCCGATGTTTTCTTAAGAGATGCTTGTGCGCGTGGTGTTCGGATTTCAACTCGCCAACGCGTTTTTCTCAACGATAGTATTTCGCTGGAAGTTAAAGTACCCGATGGCAGTGAACCTCTGATGTTAAACGGCCGGATTGTTTGGATGCAGACAAAGTCGCCCACACTTTGGGACGTTGGGGTTCAATTGCACGAAATTAATTTTATGGAAATGCAACGAATCTTCAAGTACGTCTGCTCTGAGTAATTCTTTGTTGCGATTCGGCCTTAAAAAATCTTGACCGCTTTTTTTTGCTGTGTTAGTATCGCTGATATTTATTTTTCGCAGGTTCAATTCTTATAAAATCCCCAATGAAAGGTTTGACGAATGGAATACGGTCATTTTTCTTCCGACGGACTTGAGTATATTGTCACCAATCCTGTTACGCCGCGTCCGTGGATCAATTATCTTACCAATGACAAATATTGCGCTGTAATTTCTCAATGCGCTGGCGGGTACAGTTTTTATAAAGATTGTCGCACAAATCGTTTGACCCGTTGGTCGCCGGAGAACTGGCATTTTGACCGTCCGGGAAAATATATTTATGCGCGTGAAGGCGGTAAAGCGTGGTCTTTGAGTTATCAGCCGATTCGTTGCAAACCAACTTCATTTCGTTCTCGCCATGGTTTAGGTTACACGACAATTGAATCTGTTAATAATGGGATTGCTTCTTCGGTTAGCTACTTTGTTCCCGAATACGATGAATGCGAAGTGTGGGTTGCGTCGGTAACGAATAATACCAAAAAAACAAAGACGATTGAACTTTTTCCGTATGTCGAATTTTTGATCGGGGATTATCACGAAGAATTGCGCTACCGCAACATTATGCATCTTTATACACGCGCATGGTTTGATAAAGCGCACAGTGCTGTGTTTGCTCAAAAAACTGCCTCGTGGGAAGGGATGAACATTCAGCCCTTTGATACGTTGGTCTTTTTTGGTTCTTCTTTGCCTGTTAAAGGTTGCTGTACGCAAAAAGATGCGTTCTTAGGACGTTATAATACCGAAGAAAAACCGACCGCTGTTGTCGACGGAAAATTTGAAAATTTTCCACTTTGCTCTGGTGAAGATTCAATTGGTGCGTTTAAACACAGTATTACTTTAAAGCCCGGACAGATTAAAGAATTCACAGTTGTTTTGGGTCAGACCGCCGGCGTTTCGCAAGCCAGTCATATGCTCACCAAATATCGTGATGTTAAAAAAG
>CAZNNZ010000062.1:0-9535 GCA_964574575.1 uncultured Planctomycetales bacterium | reverse complement strand
AAACTAAATTTTATATCACAACCCCGATTTATTACGTCAATGCCAAGCCGCATATCGGGCATGCGTATACGACCATTGCGGCGGATTGTTTGGCTCGTTATTATCGCAGCCAAGGGTCTGCTGTGCATTTTTTGACCGGTACCGACGAGCATGGGCAGAAGATTCAAAAAGCCGCCAGCGAACTAAACTTAAGCCCTAAGGAATTTACGGATCGCATCTCACCGCAATTTCAAACGCTCTGGCAGACGCTGGATATTTCCAATGACGATTTTATCCGTACAACAGAACCGCGCCATATTGCGGCGGTGCAAAAGTTTTGGGAAATTCTTAAAAGCAATGATGAAATTTATGCCGGAGAATACGGCGGCTGGTATTGTGTGCCGGATGAAACGTTCTGGATGGAATCGCAAATTGTCGACGGAAAATGCCCGGATTGCGGGCGGCCGGTTGAGTTTATTAAGGAAAAGAATTATTTTTTTAAACTTTCTAAACATCAGTCTTGGCTTTTGCAGTATTTGAAGGACCATCCGGATTTTGTTTTTCCGCAGACGCGCTATAACGAAGTTGTGGGTTTCTTAGAAAACAATACGCTCACAGACCTTTGCGTTTCTCGCCCCAAATCGCGTTTGAATTGGGGCATCGAAGTGCCCTTTGACCGCGAGCATGTGACCTATGTTTGGTTTGACGCATTAGTTAATTACATCAGCGCGATTGGTTTTGTGGATGATAAAGACAAGTTTAAAATTTTTTGGCCGGCGGATGTGCATCTGATGGCCAAGGACATTATTCGCCAGCACGCGATTTATTGGCCGATTATGCTGCATGCGGCCGGATTACCTATACCTAAACAGATCGTCGCCCACGGCTGGTGGAAAATGGGCGAGGTCAAGATGTCGAAATCTTTGGGCAATGTCGTTGATCCAGTTGAGATGGTCGAGAAATATGGAGTAGATGCGTTTCGATATTTTCTGATGCGCGATGTGCCGTTTGGCGGGGACGGAAACTTTTCAACCGACTCGTTTGAAAAACGTTTTAATGGGGATTTGGCCAATGACCTTGGCAACTTAGTTCATCGCACGTCAAACATGATTCTTAAGTATGTCGACGGAAAAGTTCCGCACGGGCAATCTTTGCAATTGCCGCAAGGCATTGACAGTCCGATTTTAGAAAAGTTCTTAAAAGGCGGCGGACAAAATTCGGATTTGATTGGGCGCTTTATGTTTAATGAATATTTGAGTGAAGTTTGGGATTTGATAGGCGCGGCCAATAAATATGTTGAACAAATCAAGCCCTGGCAATTAAAAAAAGACGGTAAGCAGGATGAGGTTGTAAATTTTTTAAGTATTATGGTTGCTGTTCTTAAGTTTAGCGCACAGGCGATAGAGCCTTTTATGCCGTCGACGTCGCAGAAAATTAAGGAACAATTTAGCACGGACACGATTAAAATCGGCGAGCCGCTTTTCCCGAGGTTAGAGATTTAAATGCAAAGTGTCGGTAAAGCTCGAGGGCGAATTGGAACGCAGCCCTGAATTTCTCCCGCCGAAAGGCGGGACATCTACCAGGGACCGTTTCTTGAGCCAGAGGGCTTTGCCGACGCTTTGCAGTGGAATAGATTAAATTATGAATCCCCCCACACTCACATGGTTTAAAGGTGCGGTCAGGCTTATTGATCAGACACTGCTTCCGACGAAGTTAAAATATATCACGTGCCGTGATGTTAAAACGCTCTGGCAGGCGATAAAAACTTTGCAAGTGCGCGGCGCGCCGGCTTTGGGAGTGGCGGCAGGGTTTGGCGTTTTGCTGGGACTTAAAGATTTCAAAAGTTCGGATCGCCGGCAATTTGAGCAGAAGTTAAGCGAAGTTTGCAATTATATCGGCACATCTCGTCCGACGGCGGTAAACCTTTTTAATGTGCTGGCAGAAATGAAGCAAGTTCTTCTAAACTATCCGAAGGCTTCAGTCAAAGAGTTAAAGATTTTGTTAGAAAAAAGAGCGCTTGAAATTTATGAGCAAGATCGATTTGTCTGTCGGCAAATGGGCAAAAATGGCCAAAAATTTATTAAGAGTGGGGGGAGTTATTTGACGATTTGCAATGCCGGCGCTTTAGCGACCGTGGATTACGGAACGGCTCTGGGCGTTTTTTATGCCGCCCAAGAATCTGGAAAGAAGTTTAAAGTTTATAGCTGTGAAACACGCCCGCTTCTGCAAGGAGCGCGGCTGACGTGTTGGGAATTATTGCGTGCCAAGATTGACACGACCCTTATTTGTGACAGCATGGCCGCGACGCTTATGAAACAGGGCAAAATCGACGCTGTTTTTGCCGGTGCAGACCGCATCGCTTTAAATGGCGACAGCGCAAACAAGATCGGAACCTACAGCCTTGCGGTTTTAGCCCAGCATCACAAAATTCCATTTTATATTGTCGCGCCGCGTTCGACCTTTGACACGACGACAAAAACCGGCGATGGCATTGTGATTGAAGAAAGAGACGCGCAGGAGGTTGTGTGTTTTGCTTCTGTCCCGACGGCGCCCAAAGGGGTTAAGGTTTACAATCCGGCCTTTGATGTGACACCGCACGATTTGATTACGGCAATTATTACAGAGAAAGCGATATTAGAACTCCCTCTAACCCCCTCTTTAAAAAAAGAGGGGAGAGCAAAGCAATCAGTCCCTGCTTTTAAAGAGGGGCGAGTAAAGTGAAAGCTCGTCGGTTAGGCGAGTTGGCGCTGATTGATTGGATGCGCAAAAGTTGTGTTTGCACGTCTGCAGTTAAGCAGGGTATTGGCGATGATACGGCGGTTTTGCCATTAAGCGTGACTCAAGATTTGCTTTTGACAACGGACATGTCCGTTGAGGGGACGCATTTTACAAAAGAGACTTTGCCGCAGTTAATTGGCCGTAAAGCTTTGGCACGCAATTTAAGCGATATTGCCGCGATGGGCGGAACCCCAACTTATGCGGTTGTGTCTTTAGGGTTACCTAAAAATATTTCGACACTGTACGTTAAGAAAATTTATCAAGGCATTAATCGTTTGGCCAAAGAATTTGATGTGAGCGTCGTTGGCGGGGACACGGTCAAAAGTCCGCAGCTTGTAATTAATATTGCTTTGCTGGGAACTGTGGCAAAAAATAAAGCGGTTTTGCGAAAGGGTGCAAAAATAGGCGATCAGATTTTTGTCACCGGTGCTTTGGGCGGTTCATTAAAGTCCGGCCGGCATTTGACATTTATGCCGCGTGTGCGAGAAGCGCAATATTTGGTCAAGAATTTTCATCCGACGGCGATGATCGATATTTCTGATGGGTTAGCTGGTGACTTAGGGCATATATTAGAGGAAAGCCGGGTTGGGGCGATTTTGGTGGAAGATAAAATTCCGCTTCATCGCCGTGCGGATTTAAAGGCAGGGCTTTACGATGGCGAGGATTTTGAACTGCTTTTTACACTTTCGCCTAAAGAGGCGCAAAAACTTTTGAAATTAAGGAAAAAGAATTTTTATCATATTGGCCAAATTCTCAGCGATAAACAAAAATTATACATGCGCCTTAAAAGCGGTGAAGTTTGTTTGATTAATCAAAAGGGATTTGTGCATTTCTGATGAATGAAATTAAAATTACAACCCACAGCCCGAAGGAAACCCAAAAGATAGGTGAGCGTTTAGCCCGCCAGTGTCAGGGCGGGGAAATTTTTTGTCTTTCCGGCAACTTAGGCGCGGGCAAGACGACATTCGTCAAAGGCATTGCACGCGGACTTAAAATTGACGAGCAGAAAGTCAATAGCCCGACTTTTGTAATTATGAACGTTTACGAAGGGCGATTGCCTTTGCATCATTTTGATTTTTATCGTTTAGAAGACCCCAAAGAAATTGGCGGCATCGGTTATGACGAGTTTCTTTATGGAAATGGCGTTGCGGTTATCGAATGGTCAGAGCGTTTTGGCCCTTTAATGCCGCCCGAGTATTTGGCTGTTGAACTTTCAGATGCGGGTGAAGACAGCCGTATTTTACGTTTTGTCCCGAAAGGGGAAAGATATAAAAAATTGGTCGATGCTATCGTGCTAATTAAAAAATAAGTTTAAGCAAATGATGGTTTTATGGTAGTATCCCTTCAAGTATTCAATCCCCGCTTTCTCTACAATGCCCCCTTTACAGGGAGTCTGTATGAATAAAAAAAATGAAATTGCAGCTAAGCACAAATCCACTTTTGAGGCTATTCGTCATCTTAATGAAAATGGTCACGATTATTGGTCGGCCAGGGAAATGGCAAGAATTCTAGGGTATCAGGAGTATAGAAATTTTTCCCCAGTTATTTTAAAGGCTAAGGAATCTTGTTCTAATAGTGGTCAGAAAATTACAGACCATTTCGTGGATATGCACGAAATGGTCATTATCGGTTCAGGCGCACACAGGCAGGTTGAGGATATTCATCTTTCTCGCTATGCTTGTTATTTGATTGTTCAAAATGCTGATCCCTCAAAACCGATTGTTGCTTTGGGGCAAACCTATTTTGCTGTTCAGACGAGGAAACAGGAGCTTAGTCAAGAAGCTGATTATCAAAACCTTAAGACAGAAGACGAGAGGCGTTTGTTTTTACGAAATCAGCTTAAAGTTCATAATAAGCAGTTGGCAGGTATTGCAAAAAATGCCGGTGTTTTTGCTCCTTTGGATTATGCGATTTTTTAGGATCACGGTTATCGCGGTCTTTATGGGGGGCTGGCTTCTAAAGATATTCATTTGCAAAAAGGTTTAAAAAAAAGACAGCAGATTTTGGATCATATGGGGAGTACCGAATTGGCGGCGAACTTGTTTCGTACTACACAGACGGAAGAAAAGTTGCGGCGCGATCGGGTTAAAGATAAGATAACAGCTAATCAAACGCATTTTGAGGTTGGCAAGAAGGTGCGAAAAACTATCGCAGAAATTGGCGGGACAATGCCGGAGCATCTTCCCAGTCATGAAAGCATTAAAATTGTTAATAAAAAACAACACAAAAAATTGTACACAAAGTAGTTTATGAAAATTCTTAGCTTAGAAACATCTTCCAAACGCTTTAGTTTGGCCACCGGTCAGGCAGACAAGGTCATTAAAAGTCGCACTATGGTGTTGGATAAAATTTTGTCGGATTCGATTATTCCGGCGATTGACCGGATTTTAAAAGATTCAAAATGGAAATTGTCGGATTTAGATGCCTTGGTTGTCGGCTTGGGGCCGGGTTCTTTTACCAGTTTGCGTGTCGGCGTTGCGACGGTCAAAGGACTTAGCTTTGCGGCGCACAAGCCGGTTATTGGGATTCCCAGCTTGGATGCGATTGCATTTAACATCGGCAAGACGACAAAACAGATTTGCGTGCTTTCTGATGCGCGGCGCAATATGGTGTATGCCTGTTTATATGAAAATCCCAAAGGCAAGCTCAAACGAAAAAGTGAATATTTATTAACGCCGCTTTCGAGTTTGCTTGATAGAATAACAGCCGATACGATTTTTGTGGGTGACGCACTTCTTGTCTATAAGGAGAATATTGAAAAGTATTTTTCAACTAAAGAAAAGAAAATTGAGATTAGTTTTGCCGCCGAAAATAAAACGTACCCACACGCAAAGAATTTGATTGTTTTAGCGCACGAGAGTTTGAGAAAGAAAAAGTTTTCTAAGATCGATAAACTTGTTCCATTGTATTTATATCCAGAAGATTGTCAGGTGCAAAAATGAAAAAAAACGCAGAAACATTTTTGACATGGGCGCAGATTGACTTGTCTGCCATTCCCCATAATCTTAAAATACTTAAAAAAAATGCCGTTGAGATTTTACCGGTCATAAAGGCTGACGCTTATGGCCACGGAATGATTGCGGTAGCCAAAGAATTAAATCATTTGGGAGTTAGGATTTTTGGTGTTTCAGATTTAGTCGAGGGTGGTCAACTGCGAGAGAATGGTTTTATTAATGATATTTTGCTTTTAGAAAGTCCATTGCCCTCTTTAGCGGCAAACATCGTTAAATATCATTTGATTGCGTCGGTGTGTACGTTGGAGTTGGCCCGTGCTTTAAATAAAGAAGCTGGTATTCGCAAAGAAAAAGTTAAAGTGCATATCAAAGTTGATACGGGAATGGGCCGGCTGGGAGTTTGGCATAAGGATGCGCCTGAGTTTATTCGTTTGGTGGCCAGTTTTCCTAATCTTATTATCGACGGGATTTTTACGCATTTTCCGCTTTCTGATCGTGATCCCAAATTTACAGGCCAGCAGCTTAAAGATTTTTCCCTACTTCTCGATTCTTTAGGTGAACTTAAAAAAACAATTCGTTACGTTCACGCCGCCAACAGTATGGGCCTGTCCGGCTACCAGAATTCCATTTTAAACTTGGCACGTCCCGGTTTGATGCTTTATGGTCTTTATCCGCGTCAAGATTTACAAAAGAAAATAAAACTTAAAGCCGCGATGAGTGTCAAAACGCGTGTGCTTTTTGTAAAAACTTTAGAAAAAGGCCGTGGGGTTAGCTATGGGCATACGTATGTTGCCAAAAAGAACATCAAGGTCGCTACTTTGGCGATCGGTTACAGCGACGGGTATTTTCGTTGTTTGTCTAATAAGGCCGCAGTTTTGATTCATGGCAAGCGTTGCCCTGTTGTAGGCAATGTGACGATGGATCAGATCATCGTTGATGTTTCTAATGCCGGCACAGTTAAGATTGGGGACGTGGCTTTAATTTTAGGTGTGTACAAAAAGCAAAGTATTTCTGCACAAGAGCTTGGTACTTGGGCGGGCACGATCAATTACGAAATCGTTTGTAATTTAGGCAATAGGTTAGAGCGCAAGTATATCAAAATTTCTTCTTAATCAAATATCCTGCTAGAACTGCAAAACTGATCGGCGCTAACCACGCAGATGCGACGGGCCACAAAAGGGCGCTTTTACCCAAAGCAATACCGACGGAATTAACAATGGCATAAAGAAATGCGATTCCTACAGCAATGGCCATCGAGGTAAAGGTCTGTGCTTTGCGGCGTCCAACCATAAGTGTCAAAGGCAAGCCGGTTAAGATAATAACAATAGTGGAAAACGGTTTGGCAATTTTTTGGTGAAGGTCGACATTTAAATTATTGATAGCCCGCAGTGCACCGCTTTTTGAAAATCGGCTGATGTATTGATAGAGCTGACGGCTGTTCATCGCGTTGACATTGAGGTTTTGGCGAAGAAAGTCTTTGGGCGATTCTTTGATGTCCATCAGTTTTTCTCCAACGGGTTTGATAGCTGTTTCCCCGGTTGTCGGGTTGGTAATTGTGCTGATATGAACATTGTAAAATTTCCAAGCGATGCCGGTCCATTTGCCTTTCAGTGCGAGCGTTTTTTCGCGCAGCTGCATTTTATCGTCATACTCGTGGATCGTAATGCCTTGCATCTCGTAAGTGTTAGGGTCGTACATATCAATGCAGTAAAGACGATTTTTAAATCCGTAGTAGGTTAAATAATTGATTTTTGCAGTTTTCTTTTTTGCGCGGTCAACTTCGAGAATAATATGTTCATTGCGGATTTTTTGTGCATGGGTTTCAGCCAGGGGGACGTAGCGTTCATTGATAAAGAAGGTCAATCCGGCGACAAGAATTGAAAAAAAGATTGCGGGCCGCGCAATGCGCCAAAAGTTCATGCCGCTGGCGCGCAGAGCAATGATTTCATTATGATTGTTAAAGTTTGAATAACAAAACATCACCGCAATCAAAGCGGTAATAAAAGACGTTTCAACGAGAATGACCGGCAAGCTTGCGAGATTATATTGCACGATAATAGGTATCGCCACTTTTTGTGCAATAAATTCGTCGAGATTACTTGTTGTATTGATGAGAAAAAATAAAATGGAAAAAATGGAAATAATAATAAAAAAAACAAGGATGATCGACGAGCTGATATATCGGTCAATGATGCGCATGTTACATCCTCAATAGGCGAAAGTTTAAAATACAAGCCGCAATAAATCCAACTAAATTGGGCATCCAAAGAATGAGGCCTGCAGGTGCGATTTCTTGCAAACTTAGTGCTTCTGCTCCTAACGAGAGCAGATAATAACTTACGGCCAAACCAATAACAATAAAAACATTTTTTGCGCGTTTGTCTCTTTTGTTGGTGATGATAGCGACAGGAAAGCCCAAGGCAATAAAGATAAGTGGCGAAAATGCCCATGTTATTTTGCGCCAGTATTCGGTTTCAAGTGACGAAGTCTTGACGAGAAGTTTTTCTAAACGCTCGCGTTCTTCGACAATTTCTTTTAAGGTCATTCCTTTAGGTTTTTTCGTGACGGTCTTTTTACTCTCTTGCGATAAATCAAGTGTCATAAAGAAAGTTTTGAAATTAAGTTTATAAAAATTATTTGCATTTTCTAAGTCCGGCTCATCGGATGTTCCATCAATAAGCTTGAGAATGACTTGATCTTTGCCGGGCACGGGGCTAAATTCTCCACTTTTGGCGGTGACGGTGCGCGTTGGTTTGCCATTGGCTTGCGGTTGATAGATTGTGATATTAAATAGTTTATTGTCTTCGATGCGGTGGATAAAAAGGATTTGTTTCTCAAATGATGTGATAAAAACTCCGGGCTCCATAAGAGCGGTGGGGTTTCGTATACCCAGTGTTTTGATGGTGATCCGCTGTTCTTGATAAGCGTAGGGAATGACCCGATCATTTAAAATAAAAAGAAAAAGACTGAAAACCAATCCGATGGCCAAAAGAGGGGTAAGCAGATTAAGCAGATAAATTCCGCTGGCGCGGATAGCGATAATTTCATTGTCGGCGGATAAACGGCTAAAGGCGAGCGTTATGCCGATTAAGCAGGCTAAGGGCAGAGTGTAACCTAAAAGTAGTGGAACAGATAAGAGAAAAACTTTTCCGATGACCACCAAACTCACACCTTTGTTGATGACCAAGTTCGCCAGTTGGATTAAATTGCCCAAAAGAAAGATAGAAGTTAATACCCCCAAAGCGAGAAAAAAAGGGAGAATGCACTCTCTGAGGATGTAGTTGCGAAGAATACGCATTTTAGAAATTTTTTTGTGCTTCTGCCAGTGTCGCAATAGCTATTGTTAGAACAGTTACTTTATTTGCGCCTGCGTCTTTTAGGATTTTGGCTACTTGCGACGCGGTTGCCCCCGTCGTATAAAGATCGTCAATAAGTAAAATATTTTTGTGACGCAAGTTATTGAAAGGTTTAATTTTAAAGGCGGCCTGTATGTTTGTCCAGCGTTCTTTTTGGCTTAACCGCGCTTGATTTGGGGTGTGGCGAACGCGCAAGAGACTTTTGTTTTCTAAGGGGATATCAAATTCTTCGCTAAGCATTTGTGTGATCAAAAGACTTTGATTATAACCGCGTTCTCTTAGCCGCGTTGGGTGCAAAGGCACAGGGACAATAAGATCATGGTTTTGTAAATTGAGATTATAATCACGGGCGAAGGTGAGCATTTGTTCTGTGAAAAAAAAGCGCAAACCGGTTTTGTGCCCGTATTTAAAAAGGTGCAAGAGCTTTTGCATAGTTCGATTATAGAGAAAGAGCCCGTAAGCGCAGTC
>CAZNNZ010000061.1:0-9642 GCA_964574575.1 uncultured Planctomycetales bacterium | reverse complement strand
GCGGCGCTTTCTCGTCGACTAAAACCTTGACACGCAACCGATGATTATATTTTAAGGAATAAAAGTGATAAACGACTTCAAAACGAAATTTTTTTTGGATCTTGCCGCCGGCAAAAAACAAATAATCAACTGCGGTTAAATCCATCAAATAATCAAAATCCAAATCCGGGGTGTTTTTCAAAAATTGCGCTACTAAAAGTAAAAGATCCGGCGTAATGACAAGCGTCTGGTCGCCGCGAAACGCATGCGTTTCAATGATCTGCGAGCCAAACTTTTCCTGAACTTTTTCTAAAGGAGTCATATCTTTAAGATTCAATATTCTTAATATGCTGGCTGATCGAATATCCCTGCTGCAAATCGAGCGGACGTCCTGTTTTGGTCTTCGGGTCATACAACGTGCGGCTCTGCTCGCCTTTTTGAATCTTTTCCTGAAGTTTCATCAACCCGTCTAAAACATTTTCGGGCCGCGGCGGACACCCGGGGATATAAATATCGACGGGAATAATCGTGTCAATGCCCTGCACCGTCGCATAATTATCATAAAATCCACCCGTACATGTACAAACCCCGAAGGCCACAACCCACTTAGGCTCACACATCTGGTCAAAAACATTTTTGAGGACCGGCGCCATTTTATGATTAATCGTCCCCACAACAAAAAGCACATCGGATTGGCGCGGCGAAAAACGCGGGAATCCGGCGCCAAAACGGTCCACGTCATAATGGGAAGCAGCCGTCGACATATACTCCATGCCGCAGCAAGCCGTGACAAACGGATATTGAAAAATCGAAAACTTGCGCGCCCAACCTAAAGCATCGCTTAATTTTGTGCTAAAAAAGTTTGTCGGTGAACTTAAAAACGACATCTTATTACTCCCATTCTAAAGCACCTTTTTTCCAAACATACCAAAAACCCAAAACCACAAACCCCATAAAAACCGCCATTTCCGCCAACCCAAAAAGACCTAATTCTCTAAATAGCACGGCCCACGGGAAAAGAAAAACCATTTCAACGTCAAAAATAATAAAAAGCATAGCCACGATATAAAAATGCACCGGGGCTTGTCCGCCGGGCGAAGAAAACGGCTGTTTGCCGCACTCAAAGGGTTTGGATTTTGCACTGCTTGGAACCTTGGGGCTTAAAAAACGCGGAATGACAAGCAAAAAAGCCGCAAGAGCCAGCGCAAAAAGAAAAGCAAAAATAATTCCAAGGTATTCAATCATAAAATAATGAACTACTAAGAAGGTTGTCCGAGAGTAAATTCCCCTTTAAGCTGACTTTTGAAAGTTTTATTATCGCGGGAATTATCGTATTGTCAAGTCAAGAAAAAGCCGATCTCACCGTTTAAAATGAAGAAACCATACGCTTAACTGTTGAGCTGATTTTGCGCCAAAACGAACGGCATGAAATTCTCGGACAAATTCTTCCATGCGTTCAATCGACGTTATCTTTTCGGGAAACTGCTCTTTAAGCCGAAAAATCACATCCGCATCCGTATCGGCAAGATGCCGTATTTGACCAAATTCTTTTTTAAGATATGTCTCATAGCGACTATAAATTATCCGCAAAGAATTCAAGCTTTCATAACGCACCTTACCAGGCCTAGACTTTTCTTTGAACCACAACGTAACCGCAAGAATAATTTTTTGCTGATTGATAAAAACCATAATCCCCAGTAACCCCAAAATCACATAAAGCTTAAATTGATCTTTATCCATACTCACAATCTGTGCACTAAACCGCAAACTTCCCAGCCACATTTTTTCAAATAAAACTTCCAAATTGAATCTCCCAGATTTTTTTGCAAGCTCATCACTATAAGACGTCGGAGTTGCATCCAGCCGCCGCCAGAGCATAATCGTTTTTCCGGCAGAAAAATCAACCATCGGTGCATAAACTTCGGTCCACGCATGCGCATTATTGACCCGGACCAAATGCGTATTATTTTTAGGATCAACCACCTCAGTCGTCAAAAATCCCGCGGCGATACGCGCAGGAATTGCTTGCGAGCGCAAAAGCAAAGCCAGAGCACTGGCAAAATACGTACAATACGCCGGCCGTTTTTCCCTTAGCATTGTCATCAACCCTTTGTCGTCGGCCGAAAAATCGACATCCAAAGAATAGACAAAATTATTACGCAAATATTGCGCTAGTTTATTAGCTTTTGTCCTAACATCATCTTTTTTATCAACAATAGAATCAGAAATTTGCTTAAGCTCTGTTGAAATTCCTGACGGCAAAGCCGTATAACGCGCATACTCATCCGGTGAAAGCTCAACTGCCTTTTTTGCCTGCGAAACCGAGAATTCCAAGATCCGCATATTCTGATCTTGCTTGGCATAAACAATCCGATCCTCACTGTGCAAATACAATGCTTTTGATTTAACTGCATCTATTTCTTCTGGCGCAGGAATAAGATCCTTAAAATATGTAAACATCACTATCTTGCCTAAAGGTTGACTGGACGATGCTATAGACGGTAAAATCGTTTTCTTAACTTCCTTTGGCTCATTCCACGTCCCATTCTTGTAATCCGCAAAAACCTGCATCTTTAAATAATTGCCGATATCTTTGGGCAAACTTACTTCCATAACCGGCCTTCGATCAAAAGAACTCGTCCCCGGCGTAATCAAATTAAGCTGGGAGCTGATTCGCAAAAAATGTGTGTAATTGCGCGGCAAAATATAATCGCTGACCGTATTAAAAAATGCACTTTCAACAGCCACAATTGTTCGAGAAAAGATTATAAACAACCCCGTCGTGAGCATAATAAGAACTGCAGAGTAAAAAATAAAATCTCGTGCATAAACAAAGAAATATTTTTTATCCGTCGGCCTATTTCTCGTATAGAGAATCGCAATGGAAATCGAAACAAAGCAAAACGACGAAAAGACAATCAACATATTTGCCGTAAACGGCACATTAATTGACAAAGCGACAGTCAACCACGCACAAAATACCAAACGGTACATATTTTCTTTTGTCAAAGGCGCCAGCCAAATAAAAATCGCGGCAATAACCGAACCGGATTGCAAGGCGGCAGTAAATTCAGGAAACGGCGATTGCGCCAACCGTGGAATCGGCACAAAATTTCTCCAAAAAATTCCGCCCAAAAGCGAAACAACAATAACCACCGACAAAGGAATCTTTTCAAAAATTTTATATTCTTTATCCGCTGATTTCGCACCAAAGCCACGCAATAAAAGAGTTAAAACAGCCAAAGCAGCTACTAAAACCGGCAGAATTTTATCTTCTTGGCAATACCCATAAACCGCCCAGGACAAAAAAAGCATCACCAAAATATTGATATACGCTTTAATCATAATGTGTAACCCAGTTCTTTTGGGGTATAAATAGAAATGCTCGGATCATTGACAGATAATGAAAGCGGTTTATCACGAATAATAAGAATTTTAGTCGGGATATTTAATTCTTTGATGGTTTGGACAAACACGGCACGCCGGTCATCCCAATCTTTGATAAAAAGAACCAAACCCGACATCTGATGGGCTTGTTCTTTAATTTTTGCTACGGCATAAGAAAAATCGACGTGATCCTGACCTTCTATTGCTGATAAAATCTCAAGCAAATGACTAAACTGATCTCTTCTACCGCCAACTTGAACAACCGGCGAATGAATCTCACTCAAATAAAGATCAACCAAATAATTCTTATTAAAAAAATCCTCTGCTAATCCAGCGCACAAAGAAATCCGCCCTTCAAAGCAGAGATGCTTTTCAAAACGCGTAAGTTCTGTATCTAAAAACAACCCGACCCGAACAAAATATTCATCCGTATGCTCTTTGACAATAAGCTTGCCCAAACGCGCTGATGAATTCCAATGGATATCGCGCACACGATCACCTTGACGGTATTCGCGAGTGCTTAAAAATTCGTTGGAACTGCCGAACCTTGAATTGATGTGCGTCCCGCCGGGCTGGAATTGATGCTTTAAGAGAAGCTCAAAATTTTCAATCTTTAATAATTTCGGAAAAACAATAAAAGAATTCTCTCCCGCTACTTTCTTAAGCGACCGAATTAATCCCGTCGGAAAACTAGTTGCTGCAAGTAAAGGTTTAAGAATAAAAGAGCCGCGGCGCGGCGTACGCAAAGCCAACGTCAAAACAGCAGATTTGCCCGGCTCCAACCAATCAGCGGAAGTTTTTTGATTAAGGTTTTTAGGTTGCGAATATAACCCAAACGGAAGTTTGTGCGCAAAAATTTCTAAATTACGTAACGGCTTTTTGCCAATATTTGTCACCACAACTCGATACAGACAAACCCCGCCAGCTTTTAAATTCGAAGGCAAATAACGTTTGGCAACAACAGTAGGTTTAAAAAACGTGGTCAGAAATAGCGAACTGATAAACAAAGCCCAAACCAAACTCACAAAATAATACGCCGCAACCTGTGTTCCGACGGAAGAAATCGCAATCCCTACCAAAATCAATCCAAAAATAATTTGTCCCCAAACAGTCAATTTGGCATCGATAAAAGAAAGTGCCCATTTGACTTCTTTGTGGTCTTCAGGCAACATCAAAAATGACCATTGTAGACGAGGCATTTAGCGGGGGACAGGAACTGACGAAAGAATTTCTTCCAAAATATGTGATGCGGCGCTGCCAGAATATTGCGCCTTATTATTTAAAAGAATGCGGTGCGACAATGCTGTTATCGCAAGGGCTTTAACATCCTCTGGAATTACAAAATCGCGGCCTTCAAACAGTGCGCGTGCCCGAGCGATACGCGCATAAAGCAACGTGCCTCTAGTGCTGACCCCCAAACGAATCCTCGAGTGCTCCCGCGTTGCGCTGACAATTTGCAATAAATATTGACTGACCGAAACATCCATTTTGACATGGTCCACTGCAGCACGCAGTTGAGTAAGCGTATCCAGGGAAATCATTTTCCCAACCGTATCCACCGGATCTTGACTGGTGCGATTAACAACCAAAGACTGTTCGATAGCCAAAGGTGGATATCCTAAATCTACCTGCAACATAAAACGGTCAAGCTGTGCTTCGGGCAAAGGATACGTGCCATGATATTCAACAGGGTTTTGCGTTGCCAAAACAATAAAAGGTATGGGCAAAACCAAAGTTTTTCCGTCAATAGTGACATGTTCTTCACTCATGGCCTCCAGCAGTGCAGATTGCGTGCGGGCCGAGGCGCGATTAATTTCATCCGCCAAAACAATGTTGGCAAAAATCGGCCCCTTTTTAAAAATAAACTCGCCTGTTGTAGGCTGATACACATTGATACCGGTAATATCACTGGGCAAAAGGTCTGGCGTAAATTGAATGCGCGCAAATTCTCCGTCAATAGTTTTAGCCAGCGTGCGAGCGAGCGTTGTCTTGCCAACGCCGGGAATATCTTCAATCAAAATATGCCCGCCGGCGACAATCCCTAGGACAAAAAGTTCCAGTTTCTCTTTTTTGCCCTCAATAACTTTTGAGAGATTATCAACAATCAAACGCATGTACTTATTATTATCTTCAATAAAACTATTCATATCTTTTATTTATGATACGGCTGCACTGTCAAACGCCGGCCCAGTACAATCGAATTATAAAGCGCCCGACCAACCTCATAACGCGTAAGAAACCGATTGCTTCCCGGCGCTTCTTCATGTGAGACAACAACCTGTTCATCAACATCAAAAATACGCACCGTCAGTGTTTCATGCTCCCAAACTGCAGGATTGGCAAGGTCAATATCAGACGCGAAATAAAACAACTTGCGGCCCGCCTCCCAAAACACCCACGTTTCATTGGCCACCGGCGATAACGGGGCGAGGTTAACGATCTGCTCAACCCCAGCATCATAATCGACGACAATACCTTCTTGTGCAACCTCTTTACGCAATGCTTGGCGCAAACGCTCAATTAATTGTTCACTAGGATACTCTCTTTGATTGCGCGTACGAAAAAGATAATCCCTCATTTCCTTCATGTCAATTCCAATCTCTTGAAACGATAATGGACGGCAAGAAGGGACAGCTCCCCGAGTAATCTGAACAATTTTAAAGTTATCGCTTTTAACCAGCGTACCCAACTCCTTAATCGAATAATCCGCTTTTTTGACCTTCACGCTTAAATTTAACTGCGGAAGAAGAATTTCTCCAAAAACACTCTGATCCCCGGCATCAAGCTTAGGCTCTACGTTACGCACCCAAAAAATAAATTTTTTAGCTGAAATAATACGCTCAACCTCTGCTTCATCTAAATGCCAACGGTAAAGATGTCGAACAACTTCAAACAAATAAGATGGTTCAAACAACTGCGGCGAAACAATAGATTGCTTTACTGACCCTGCCGGTAAAGTCGTCTGGCAAGATGTTGTGAGCGTCACTGCAAGAAAAAATAAAACATATCGACAAAATAAGCGTGATCTCATTTTGGCACCTTTCTTAATGTAAAAAAACGATTTCCCCCTAACGAGCCCTCATAATCAGACGGGATAGTAACGAAATTTCCACCGGGATGAAAAGAATTCATATCGGTCATCCACGAATAAGCATGTCCGGTAACATCAATGGCCTTAACACGTTTTAATTGAGCAAAACGATCAACCCCTAGAATTCCTTCTTTAACATAAACATCGGCTAAGTCTTGGGCGTAATTTAATAATAAACTGAAACGGCCAGGTTTATTGCCGGTATTGGCAATATTAAGCAAATAGGCAATGCGCTTTTCTACCCGAGCATCGGTCACAAACTTTCCGTTTGCGTTGCGATAAAACCCCTCACACTGCCGACGCGCACCGTTGCCAGTAATCACATCAATAATATTTTCGGATCGAACACCAGCTACCTGCCGTTGCGTGTAGCCCATCGGGATTAAACTAACCCGCGAATGCAAGACCCAAAGAATCTGCAGCATCGCCGATTTCGTATTCTCTTCGCTTTCATAAGCGCGCTCACCTGGGAAAGGGACTTCGTTAATAAGCAAGCGAGCAAGATAACCGCTGGGCGTATCTGGTCCTTGAAGCTTCGCATGCACAGGCACATTTGACGCGCCCGCCGCACTACTGAAAAACCAGACAGTTAGCAAAATAAAAAATTGAGGAATAAAATTCTTCATTTAAGAATAAAGAAATTAACTTTTTGAATAGACACCAGACTCAATGTTAAACTGACCCAAAATCGGAAGGCTTTGAATATTAATCGGCATGATGTTAATAATAACAGGATATAATCCTTCAATGCTAATATTTTCCAAATTTTGTTGCGGCACAGGTAATGGGACCCCCTCTACATCGCGTTTAATTTGCAAATTAACAAGATCTGGATCGAAATTAATACCGCCTAGATTTTTATCATTTTGCACTTGAGCAGGTGTTGCGATGTCTTGACCTCGTCGGCTACTCTCACCCGAAAGCCATATCTGCTCATCACTCAAATTTAAATTAAATCCTGGAATAATCGCTAACGGATCATTTTCCTTTAACACAATGCGGGTCATACTTAAAATTTTCTACAAAAATTCTAATATACTCGTCAACAAAAGCCGCCGTTCGGTACGGCCGGTCATTGGCAGTCAAAGAATCGATCACATCCGCGACAGCGACAATACGCGCTACCAATGGATTAAGCCCATCAATGCGTTTATAGGGGTAACCCTTGCCGCTATATCGTTCGTGATGAGCCATGACCGCATCAAAAATAGTTTCATTATAAAAATTATTGGCCGCTAAAATATCATAGCCAAGAATCGGATGCTGCATGATTTGATCTTTTTCTTTTTCAGTCAAAGCCCCTTGTTTTTCTAAAACATCAAATTCGACGCCTAATTTTCCGATATCATGAAAAAGAGCAGCTTTAACAAAATCCTGGGCGGGTAATGACACATATCCTGCCTGCTGTAAATATGTGACAATATTCAGCACATTTTTAGCAACGCGAATGGAATGATTATACGTCCAAGGACTTTTTTGACGCAACTGTGTGAGCAAGTGGGCTTCGGTGAACGTCAACTGATTTAGAAAATACTCTCTTATCCAATCTTCTTTGGCATCGACGACTGATAAAACAAGGCTCTGACCCTTTTCAGTATTTTCAATCCTAACAAGACTTAACCGAGGATTGACAACAATCAGCGATGATGCGGCTAGCACTGCAGGCAACGATTTATCTACTACTAGATCAAGCGAAGAAGCTCCCAACCCTAGCCCGCCGGAAAAATACTTACGCGGGATAGTTTGACCATCTGGGCTGTCCTCTTCTTTAATGATGTTATAAACACCTTGCTTAAACGCTTGAAGATAGTGCAGATACACCTTTTCCTTGATGTCAGCAATATCTGTTGTAATCCCTTGAACCTTGCTTTTGTCAACATAAACTTTTGCTAAAAGCGAATCCTTAAGGGTCTTTTTATACCACGTGGCTAAAATAACCGATTGATATACCTGACGCGTCGGGGCAAAATTTTTGCCATTATTAACTTCTTCGTTAAGCTTGGGCAAAATCATTTCGCGAAAGACGGCGGTGGACGGGGAAACCGAAGAAAAACCCGCTTTTTTCTCCATCATCACCTTCAATTTACTTTGGGAAATATAGACAAAACCATCTTTTTCAACTACTGTAGCACCGTCTGGAACGATCCAAACTTTATTCTGTAGGGAACGGTCGCGACCGTTCCCTACGGCAATGCTTCGTTTATTAATTTCATCCCAAAATTTTTTCCCTAAATCAGTATCCGGATTAGTCAAAGATGCCGCCAATTGTTTAAGCACATAATCCTGCTCCAACATTTGCCGGCCCATTTCCGTTTGGCCTAAGGCGTCGGGAATGATCCGGTCTTTTTCCGTGGGTGAAAGATTGACCCACGCATCCTTATCAGGAATAGTCATGGACGCAAGAAAATATTTTACCAACCGCTGACTTTCAACTTTTAACTGCTTGTCACCCATGAGCTCTTCTCCACGGTCAACAATAAAGTCAAAAACAAGCGGATTTTCAAAATGCACTTGCATTCCTTTTAAAACAGACGGCTCAAAGGCCTCTGTAAGTCCCAATACCTGACCAACAGCAGGCAAATTTAATAAAGACTCAGCTGTGCAAACAGGAGTAATAAGACTACCGATGAAAGTCAATGTCACAAAACAACTTACGACTTTTCGGAAAATGTAGGAATATCGCAGATAAAAATCAATAGGCATAAAAAATATTTAAAATTTAAAATTTGATAGAAGCAAGCCACAATTCATCACTTAAGGATACCACATACACTTAATTGAACAAGGCAAGGACTAACAAAAAATCTACCCTCCCCAAGGGGATGATTCCTATACGTTAACACATCCACCACTTTGAATTACACCCTTGTTTTAGTCTGCGAGAGCCAATGGTCCAAAACGATAGAAGTAAATGAAGCTGCTAATAATTTGAATAGGATATTTCATTTTTATTTCTTTTCGGCAATAAATTTTTCTGGATCAGCAGGCCATTAAACTCGATCACACGCAAATCTTGCATATCCCGTGATTCAGGAAATAATCCCGTAACCTCAAACCCACTACAAATATAATCATTTAATACAGTTAAGAAATCAGGCATTCCCTGATAAAGGGTGATATTAGAAATTTCAGATTGTAAAACAGCAACTTTGTGCAGAGTATTTGCAGCCCCCTTAAAAACCTCG
>CAZNNZ010000060.1:0-9785 GCA_964574575.1 uncultured Planctomycetales bacterium | reverse complement strand
TAACTTCTATAAACGCGCAAAGGCTCTTTTATGCCGACGACATCCAAAAGAGATAAAGTTTCTTTGGTGCGTTTATCTTTCGAAAAATCCGTATGACATACAAAAACTTCTTCAATTTGCTTGCCGACGGTAAAAACAGGATTAAAAGCATACAACGGCTCTTGAAAAACCATGGCAATTTCTTTGCCGCGTAACTGACGCAATTCTTCGGACGAGATTTGCAAAAGGTCACGACCATTAAATAAAATTTCACCGTTTGAAACATTTAACCCCGGCGCTAAAAGCCGCAAAATCGAAAGGCCGGTCGTACTTTTGCCACTGCCTGATCCGCCGACTAAAGCAAAAATCGAACGCTCTGCGATTTCGAAAGAAACATCGTCTAAAATTTTTTTCTCTTGGCCTGCGCCGTTAACACAGACAGACAAATTTTTAATTTGGATTAGCATAATCTCTTAACTCTCGCTCTTGGGATCTAAAACATCACGCAGAGCATCCCCAACAACATTAAAACACATCACAGTAACGAAAATAAAAAATCCGGGCAAAAGAATCCATGGGGCAAATTTTATTTTGACAATGCCCATCGCCTCTGAGAGCAAATTTCCCCAGCTGGCATACGGATCTTGAATACCCAACCCAATTAAACTTAACGACGATTCGGCCAGAATATATCCGGGGATAGACAACATAACCGCAATAAGCGAGTAGGATAAAGTGTGCGGCAAAATATGACGCATGATAATCGATAAATCGGATAAGCCCATCGTTTTGGCCGCCAAAACATATTCACGCTCTTTAAGCGACAAACACATCCCGCGAATGACCCGCGCCAAACTCGCCCAACCGATAAAAGACAAAATGACAATGATCGCAATATACACTTGCACCGACGTAAAATTCGCCGGCACAACCGCACGAAGGGCAAGCAAAAGATAAAATCCGGGGAACAACATAAACATTTCACAAACACGCATAAGAACATCGTCAACTTTTCCACCGTAATATCCCGCAATCCCGCCGACAAGCAGTCCAATCGAAAAAGAAATCATGACACCAATAATCCCAATAGACAAAGAAACCCGCGCCCCATGCAAAAGCCGCGAAAACAAATCTCTGCCACGTGAATCCGCGCCACACAAATAAATCCGCCCGCCATCTTTAACCCCAAACAGATGCAAAGAAGATGGAATAAATCCCAAAGCCTTATAAGAATCACCTCGCACAAAAAACGCTAAAGAAAATTTTTGGTCAACTTGGTCTTTATATTCACGTTTACGATACTCATTAAAAGTAATTTTTTGTCCATAAATAAATGGGCTACGCCAATGTCCGTTCTCGTCGATAAAATGAATTTTACTCGGCGGAGCATACGAAAACGTTCTCTCTTCATTGCCAAAAGAATACGGCGCAAGAAAGTCAGCAAAAATCGCTGCAATATGAATGCTCGCAAGGACAAACAGGCAAATAACAGCCAGTCGGTTAGCACAAAATTTTTGCCAGCCACGCTGTCTATTCATAACGAATCCTCGGATCAAGACGAACCAGCAAAATGTCTGCCAAAAGATTTCCGATAATCAAAAGAACACTGCCCATTAAAGACGTTGCCATAACCAGATAAATATCCTTTGACTGTCCCGCGGTAAGCATCAAAGCGCCTAACCCCGGCCAATTGCAAATGATTTCTAAAAGTGCTGCTCCACTTAAAAGCCCCGAGAACTCATAACCTAAAAGTGTAATAAGCGGATTAATCGCATTGCGCAGAGCATGAGCATAAACCACACGATTTTCGGGCAGGCCCTTGGCTCTGGCCGCTAAAATATACTGTTGCCCTAAAACCTCGAGCATATTCCCGCGCATAATCCTCTGCAAAGCGCCAATAGAGGCAATCGACAAAGCCACCGCCGGGATCGCGACATGACGCAAAAGATCAAAAAATTTTCCACCCGCGCTAAGCTCGTCATAATTAGCACTATGCATACCCCCCAAAGGCAACAGTCCGCTTTGACTGGCAAAAAACAATAACAGCATCGCGACAAAAAAGCTCGGGCTAGACAAAGCGACGTAAGACAAAAATTGAATAAGCCGGTCAGAAAATTTGTTGCGATTGACCGCCGCAAAAATGCCTATGGGAATTGCCACCCCCCACGTCAAAATTAAACTCGCCAAAGACAAGACAAAGGTGTTGTACATCCGTCCCCCGATAACACTTGCGACGGGAATATTGTAAAAAAATGAATAGCCAAACTCGAGGTGAAAAAGATTTTTTAGCCACGAAAAATATTGAACAACCATCGGTTTATCAAGCTCATAGAGCTTGACGTAGCGCTCGATCGTTTCTGGAGAAATCTGCGGATTAAGCTTTAGAGTGTCATAAAAATTTCCGGGCGTCATTTTCATAAAAGCAAAAACAACGAAAGACATAACTATCAAAAGCGGCAAAGTCGTAATAAGTCGACGAAGAATGTAGCGGGTCATAGGCTCTATTGTTCTATAAGCGGGTGTCTTAACTTTTGGCATTTTGCCCGCAGGCGGCAGGGGTTCCCCACGGGGGGATGGGTGACGCCGAGGACAAAATGACAAAGGTTAAGACAGGACCCGCCCATTAGAATCTTCCAGTTTATTATTTTATATAAATTTCCTCAATATTATGAAACGCGCCGGCGAAGCTGGTCGGTTTTAAGTTGCCAAATCTGTTTCGAATTGCATAAAGATTGCTGTTTAACACCGTGTAAATAAGCGGCAACTCTTGCGAGACAATCATCTGAAATTCATCATAAAGAACTTTGCGTTTGTTCTCGTCAAGCTCTTGCACGCCTTGATCAAAAATTTCATCCACCCTTTTTTCCCACGCCGTTGCGGGTTTCTTTTGTGACGGAAACCACATGTGCAGACTACCGGTTGAGTGCCAAACATTTTTGCCAAAATGCGGCTCAATCCCGCCGGTAAGGCCTAAAACAATAGCATCCCAATCATAGGTGGCATTAAGTTTTGCAACAAGGGTGTTAAATTCCAGTGAAAGAAAATTAACTTTCATGCCCAGCGATTGCAAATCGTGACGAATAATGCTGGCAATCTGCACGCGCTCGACATTACCAGAATTTGTGAAAAGATTAAACTCCACCTTGTTTCCCTCTGAGTCTTCGATGATTCCGTCAGCATTACGATCAATATAACCGGCCTCATGCAAGATTTTCTTAGCCTTATTCAAATCATAATCATAAACTTGGACATTGGGATTATAAAAAAATCCCGCACTTTTGCTCATGTCTGAATTCTGAGGATACCCTAAACCATTCATAAGAATCTCGACCATTTTTGTTTTATCAATCGCATGTGCAATAGCCCGACGGAAATTGATATCTAAAAACCATTTAGATTTAATAGGATCCACAAAAGATTTTTGGGTTTTAGGATTAATACTCGTGTTCTGATTGAAAACGAGAAAACTACTGCCAAAATCTGGGCCAGAATCATAAACCGTAAAATTGCCCTTGGCTTCTGCGGGTTTAATCAGAGGATATTCAAAACCGCGCAAAGGAATATAATCAACTTCTCCATCAAGAAATTTGAGCATCGCCGTATCCTGATTTTGGACAATCAAATAAACAATACGGTCTAAATACGGCAGACTCTGGCCGTCAGAAGATTTTTTCCAATACAAAGGATTGCGCACCAGTACAAAACGCTCGCCCGGCCGATACGACGCTAACTTAAACGGACCGGTGCCAACAATTTCAGAGGGCGGCGTGTCAATGCCCCAAGTGAAGTTAAACTTTTTTTGGGCAACAGCTTTGACCAATTTATGCTTGGGCAAAATGGATTGACTCATGCTCTGCAGAAAAGGGGCAAATTTAACCGGCAGAGTAAAACGAACCGTCAGCTCGTCAACCTTTTCAACTTTAAAATTCTTTTCATTAATTCGAAAAATATCACGCGCGGAAGAGACAACATCCTCGTTATAAATCAAGTCATTAAACGTAAAGACGACATCATCAGCGGTAAATGGCTGTCCATCATTCCAAAGCACATTGGGACGCAAACGAAAAGTCCACGTCAATCCGTCAGGACTGACCTGCCAGCTTTCGGCTAAGGCCGGCTCAACTTTAAGCGTTAAAGCATTAAGTTTTGTTAGCCCTTCAAAAATATAACCAGTCACAGCATGAGTCGAAGTTTCTTGCGCAGTGATATCATTAAATGATTTGGGATCAGAACTCGAGGAAAGAATAAGACTCCCCCCATAACGGGGCGTTTCTGCCCCTGCTACGACGGGAATAAAGCAAATACATAAAATAAATAAGAATTTAGACAAAAGAGTTTTGCAGTTTTGCAAAAAATAAGACATGAGCAAATCAAACAGAGTTTATTTCTTTTCTTCAGTCGAAGCCGCCCCAACTTCAGCAGGTGTCGATGTTGCAACTTCTGTTGCCGGTGCTTTTTGATCTTTGGTTTCCACTGCAGTAGCAGCACTATCGCCGGCCTTTTTATCTTTTTCTTCAAGCGGGATATTGATGGTAATGTCCGGCTTTTTCGTTTTATCCATCAAACGTTCCATCAAAGACTGGTCCCGACGAGCAGAAAGATGGGCCAAACCCAAACTGGCCAAGACAAATAAAACCGCCAAAACACTGGTGGCCTTAACCATAAATTCATTGGTCTTTGCGCCAAACATCGTCTCAGCGGCGGCAAACCCCTCTGTTAACCCTCCACCACGGCCGGATTGCATAAGAATCACGGTGACCAAAAGCACACACACCAACGAATGAATAATCAAAACAAATATCATATCTTCCCTTTCTTAAACATCACTTAAAGCGCTAAACAATTTTTAACAATCGCACTAAACGAATCGCTCTTTAAACTCGCCCCGCCGACCAAAGCACCGTCGATATCCGGCTGGCCCATCAGTTCTGCGGTATTTTCCGGCTTGACACTCCCACCATATTGAATACGCACTTTATTAGCAATGGCCGCATCATATTTTTTGGTGAGCCATTCCCGGATAAATTTATGCACTTCTTGCGCTTGGGCCGGTGTTGCGGTCTTGCCTGTGCCAATAGCCCAAACCGGCTCGTAAGCCAAAACAATATTTTCAATTTCAGAGGCACTTAAATTAACCAGTGAACCTTCAAGTTGAGTTTTAATCACATCGAAAGTTTTTCCGGCTTCACGTTCACTTAGGACTTCTCCAATACAAACGATAGGAATAAGAGTATGTTTTAAAGCGGCTTTGATCTTTTTGTTGACCGTTGCGTCCGTCTCACCAAAAAATTGGCGACGTTCGCTGTGACCAATAATCACATATTCAACACCAATTGCTTTGATCATCGGCGCCGAAACCTCGCCGGTAAACGCGCCAAAATCTTCCCAATAAATATTTTGCGCGCCCAAAGCAATACTGCAATCGTTTAAGACATCTTTAACTTCAGCCAAAGCCGTAAACGGCGGGCAAACGACCACGTCAACTTCGTTCATATCCCCCAAAGTCCTTTTAAGCTCTGTCACAAGCTCAATGGCCTCAAACGAGGTCTTATACATTTTCCAATTTCCGGCAATAATGATTTTTCGCATAATGAAATCCTTATAGAATGTTTGACTAAATATTTATTTCTTCTCTGTCAAAGCGGCAATGCCGGGCAAAACTTTGCCTTCCAAAAGCTCAAGAGAAGCGCCGCCACCTGTTGAAATGTGTGTCATTCCCTTTTCACAATTAAACTTCGCAACCGCCGCGGCTGTGTCTCCGCCACCGACGATACTAACCACACCTTTTAAACTCGACAAATATTCTGCAATTTCGCGCGTGCCGTCAGAATATTCTTTGATTTCAAAAACACCCACCGGCCCGTTCCAAACAACAGTTTTGGCCGTCGACAACACAGCTTTGATGGCCTTGCGGGTTTCTGGCCCGATATCAACGCCCGACCAGCCCGGCTCAATTTCCTTGACAATCTTGCGCTCTGCCGGATTTTTAAAATCCTTAACAACAACAAAATCCGACGACAAAACGATATTAACATTAGCTTTCTTGGCTTTTTCGAGAATCGATTTGGCGGTTTCAATTTTGTCGGCTTCCAAAAGAGAATTTCCGATTTCCTTGCCCAATGCTTTTAAAAACGTATAAACCATGCCGCCGCCGATAATAATCGAATTAACTTTAGGCAACATGTTTTCAATGAGCGCAATCTTGTCCGAAACTTTAGCCCCACCTAAAATAATGACAAACGGTTTGGCAGGATTATTGATCGCCTGACCAAGATATTTGATTTCTTTCTCGAGCAGAAAACCAGCGGCAGATTTAAGATATTGCGTAACGCCGTGTGTTGAAGCATGCGCGCGATGCGAAGTTCCAAAAGCATCGTTGACAAAAACATCAGCCAGCGACGCTAACTGCTTGGCAAACTCCGGGTCATTTTTGGTTTCAGCTTTATGAAAACGCAAGTTTTCAAGAAGAACAACTTTTTCTGAACTTGATTCAATAGCTTTTTTGACTTGATCGCCGACGCAATCTTTGGTACAAAGAACTTTTTGCCCTAAAAGTTTTTCCAATTGTTTACCGACAGGCGCAAGTCTTTGGTCTTCGACAACTTGGCCTTCTGGACGACCCAAATGACTCATCAAAATAATTTTTGCCGCTCCTTGTTCTAAAACATATTTAATCGTAGGCAATGCTTCAGTAATGCGCCGATCATCGGCAATGTTAAGCTTATCATCCAACGGGACATTAAAATCCACACGGATCAAAACTTTTTTGCCCTTTACATCAAGATCTTTAACAGTAAGTTTACTCATGGCTTTTTCCTTCTCTAAAATATATAAGCGTGTTTATAAATTTGGGGGTAAAGAATTAAAATATTATACGTAAGAAGATTGTTTTGTCCAGCCGAAATTTTCTAACCTTTTCTAACCTTCCGGGACAGCGGCCGCTGCAGAGGGTTGCAGCTGACCGAGAATAGGCAAAGTTCTGGAATTGACAGGCGCAATATTAATCATAACTGGATAAAGGCCTTGAATATTATCCATATGTTCCAAATTTGGCTGTGGTAGATTTATCGGCGTTCCATATTTGTCGCGTTCAATTTGTAAATTGAGTTTAGAAGAGTCAAAATCGATACCGCCGACAACTGATCTATCTGGTGATTGGTCTACATTAACAGAAGCGCTTGCCCGCCATCCCTGATCATTCGACAAATTATCTGGCAATGCATCCAAATCCTTTAAAACTTCACTGATATCTTCATAATTTCCTTCTAATCCATAAGATTTAAGCGACTTAACAATAATTTTTCGCAACTGATCATTTCTTATTGTTTTAGATGTAACAGCACCTACGCTTTTAATTCCTTCGCTTGTCATTGCAGCAAATAGTGCCTTGCCGAAATACACAATGTCGATACGAGAATTTAGATTTTTCATGTCCACATCAACCAGCTCTCCTAATTCATCAAAAGCCTTGCGTTGACTTATTCTAATAAGCTGACTCTTCTCATCCGAAAGTTGAGATGGATCATGATTCCAATCATATCCAGGTATAATTGAAACATCAAAATCAAACAAAAATACTTTAATTTTTTCTGTGGCCGGTTCCCGCCAAACTAGAATGTTACCTGGTGTCAAATCCGCAATAATAACACCCTTATCATGTACAAATTTTACTGCTTTAGCCAACTCTCGCGCAAATTCAATCGAATCCTCGTAAGAAAAAGGATTCTCATCATAATCAATTCTCTCCTGTAAACTCTTTCCCTTCATATGAGTCATAACAATAACGGTGTGATCTTGCACAACACCAGAAAACAGCAGTTTTGAAATATGACTATTCCCACCATTGCTATTAAGATACTCTAAAATGGTTGCTTGATTTTGAAGTCTTGGACTTATTGGCTGATTATTACTTCCGACCTTAATGTTATATTGCTGACTCCCCCATTTTACTAGATAAGTATGTTGACCTGGATGAATAAGCTGCCCAGGTTTTGTATCATCTTCAGGGGCTATTCTTTCAACTACAATTTCTTTACCTTCTCCTGAAACTAATTTTTTATTAATAAGATCAGCCATAGTTTTACTTAAAATTTCACTATCCTGCCCGATATAGGAACCTTTATAATGTTCAAACTTTATTGTGACCCTATCTAAGCTTGTCCAAAACATATCCAGATTTTCTACACGATTTAATAAATTACCAATGATCCTCCTAACATATTCTTGATCTTCAGAAGAAAACGGACTCTTAGCCTTTGCGTTAACCGCATTTAATATTTGATCTTCAACATCTTGTCTCTGCCCTGATTGCAAGCGATGCGTTAATTCTGAGAATTTCCTTTTATCCTCATAGCTATTATTTAAAATAAGAAACCTAAGGGGGGCATCCTCAATTCCTTCAAAATTGTCAATTTTAAATCCGGTAATATCCAACACCGCCGAGGAAATAATTTTCTTTAATTTAACTCTACTAGGGATTGTCTCAATACCCTCTACTTTTAAAATTGAAAGTAAAAATGAAACAAAAACAAAATCGGCATGCTTTAATAAAAAACCACTAAGCAGTTCTTTCAATACATCTGCCGTCACAGAAGAACTACTGATAACGTTAAGCTCAACCTCAGCCTTACCCATCTTCTGTCCACCCGAAAAATACTTACGCGGAATCAATTCGCCGTCCACGCCATTTTCTTCTTTGATGATGTTATAAGCACCTTTTTTGAAACCTTCTAGATACTGTTCATACACTCTTTGTTTAATATCTTTAACGTCGGTTTCAACACCGACAACTTTAGACTTGTCCATATAAACTTTTCCCAACAAGGAATCTTTGAGGGCGCGCTTATACCAGGCGGCCAAAATAACGCTCTGATAAACTTGGCGGGTGGCAGCAAAATTTTTGCCCATATTGACTTCTTCGACCAGTTTTGGCAAAATCATTTGGCGAAAGACGGCGGTGGAAATGACAACGGCAGAAGAACCCGTGTTTTTCTGTAAGGGCGTATTACAATACGGCCCTACGGCTTGATAATCTTCATCCAACATCACCGTTAGTTTGCTTTCCGTAATGTACGCAAAACCATCTTTTTCGACGACGGTGGCGCCATCGGGGACAATCCAGACTTTATTTTGTAAGGAACGGTCGCGACCGTTCCCTACAGCAATGTTTCGTTTGTTAACCTCATCCCAATACCTCTTGCCCAACTCCGTCTCGGGATTTGTCAATGACGCGGCCAATTGCTTTAGCACATAATCCTGCTCGAGCATCACTTTGCCCATTTCAGTTTGGCCCAATGCGTCGGGAATAATACGATCTTTTTCGTACGGGGAAAGATTGACCCACGCATCTTTGTCAGGAATAGTCATCGAGGTAAGAAAATATTTGATGAGCTTAGTGCTTTCGTCTTTTAGCAAATCGCCATTGATTTTGTCCTGCCCGCGATCAACGATAAAATCAAACAAAAGCGGGTTTTCGGCATGGACTGTCATACCCTTTAAAACTGGCGGATCAAATGAAGATGTCAACCCAAACGACTGGCCAGAAATTATCTGTGCAACTACAGGCTCAACAACATTAAATAAAATAAAGCAAAGCACCAAAACAACACGTAAAGCCTTGTTATAAAACAAGATATGCTTAGAATAAATAGGGAATCCCATGATCTTTCTTAAAATTTACAAGCATTTAAAAGAATCATTCTTCAAAAAAACGGAGTAATTTACCAGTGCAGAAGAATATGGCAAACCATAACATTTTATTTACCCAAAAACAACTTACTCTCTTTCTATTTTTACATTAAAAATAA
>CAZNNZ010000059.1:0-9826 GCA_964574575.1 uncultured Planctomycetales bacterium | reverse complement strand
GCTTAAAGCTGGACAAGAAAGTGTGCCGGCCCAGATTGCCGAAGCTAAAGCGCCACTGCAAAAGCAAGTTGAAAGTTTGCAAACGCAGTTGCGTGCCGCCGAAAGCATTGTTCCTCAAAGAGTCGAAGAGGCCCGCAAACCTTTGCAAGAACAGATTTCAGATTTACAGGAAAAATTAAAAGCCGCGCAGAGCGTCGAGCCAAAGAAACTTGCGCAAGTGCAAGAGCCTTTGCAAGCTAAGATTAAAGAGTTAGAAGCTCGGCTTAAAGCTGGACAAGAAAGTGTGCCGGCCCAGATTGCCGAAGCTAAGCAACCACTGGAAAATAAAATTAAGGACCTTGAATCTAAACTTAACAGTCGCCAGGAAAGTATTCCAGTCCAGATTGCCGAAGCTAAAGCGCCATTGCAAAAGCAAGTTGAAAGCCTGCAAGTGCAGTTGCAAAATGCGAAGAACGAAGTGCCTAAAAAGATTGCAGAAGCACGTCAATCTTTGATGACGGAAATTGATGATTTAAGTTTGCGTCTTAAGGCAACAGAAGAAGCTTTGCCGTCGAGGATTAATCAGGCCAAAGCACCTTTAGAGAATCAGATTAAGGATTTGCAAAAACAGATAAAAGAAAAAGAGACTTCTTCTGCGGCGCAGGTTTTGCAAGTGCAAAAAGTTCAGGAACAGAAGGTTAAGGTTTTGCAAGAACAGCTTAAGACCAAGGACAATGAAGTGTCCGCTAAAATTGCGCAGGCGGTTTCGTCGGCCAAAGAACAGATTAATGTTTTACGTAATGAGTTGGATGCGGCAAAGGCTAATGCTGACGCACAGTTAGCGACAGCGAAAGCAGATTTTGACCTTAAGCTTCGGAAATTTGATGAAAATGCCAAAATAGTCGAAAAAAATTGGTCTGCTAAGGTTGAAGAAACAAAGGTTTCTTATGAAAATACGCTTAAGCAAATGCAGGAAAAACTAAATTCAAGCGAACGTGCTTCCGATGAAAAAGCAGCAAAGAGTGTTGAGTCTTATAAGGAAAATATTAAAAAATTAGAAGCTCAATTAGGCGAGAACGAAAAGTCTCTTAACGTGAAAATTGCGGCGGCCAAAGCGCCTTTACAAGAGAAGATCAACGCGTTAATTGGCGAGATCAAAAATCTTCGGGATGCTGCTCCTGGCGAGATTGCACGTGCTAAAGAACCGTTTGTAGCAGAGATTGTTTCTTTGCAGGCGCAATTAAAAAAAGCGCAGGATACCAGTGACCAAAAATTGAAAAGTTATCAGCAGTCTGCGGCGCAAAAGTTAGATGAAGTTCGCAAATCGCTTGAAGACACGATTAAGCAATTGCAGGAAAAACTTCGTGTTACGCAGAGCTCTTTGACCAGTCAGTTGTCGCAAGAACAAAAAGTTTGGCAGGAAAAAATTGGGCAATTAGAAGCACAGATTGTCCAATTGCAAAACCAGTCAGCACAAAAAGTTGCATCTGCGACAGCGCCTCTGGAAGAAAAAATCCAGTCTTTGACAGAAGTTGCTGAAAAAACCAAATCCGCTATTGCACAGCGTATTGCTGATGAGACCAGAGCGCGCGATGAAAAGATTGCGTCGTTACTTAAGGATATTGAAAGTCAGCAAGTTCTCATTGCTGATAAACAGATTCGCATGGATGTTCTGCGCAAAGAGATTGATAAAGCGACATTGTCTTTGTCGTCGGCGCAACAAGAGAATATTTTTCTTTCCAAAAAATTGGAAGAATCGCGCCGTCAGGCTGGCAGCTCGACATCCAGTAGCGCAGCTGAAGAACTTGTCAAAAAGAATCGTTATCTTGTTGAACGTTTGTCCGGCGCGCAAGATCAGTTAAAGCAACAAGAGGCGCAGATTAATAAATTGTTAGAAGAAGCGGGCGCTTCTGAAAAAGATTATTATGATCTTCTCGATGAGAAAGAAGTTATTGAAAATAAATTAAAAGTCCTTTATAAGAAATACAATATCTCGCAAGAATCCGTTAAATCTCCGGTTAGTCATAAGATTGTTGTGAAGTAAAAAATGAATAAATTTACAAAATCTGATGAAGCGTTTATGCGCTTGGCTTTGGGAAAAGCTTTGCTGGGAACACGCTGTGGCCAGACTCCTTTTGGGGCGTGCATTGTCCGTCGGGGTAAAGTGATTTCCCTATCGCATAATCGCGTTTGGCGCACAACCGACATTACCGCTCACGCAGAGGTGCAAGCGATTCGTAGTGCTTGCCGAAAATTAAAGAGTGTTCTTTTATCTGATTGTGTGATTTATTCAACCTGTGAGCCGTGTCCGATGTGTTTTAGTGCTTGTCATTGGGCGGGTATTGAAAGAATTTATTTTGGAGCATCGATTAAAGATGCAAAACAGGCTGGATTTAATGAATTGTGTATTTCTTGTTCGCAGATGAAGTCTTTAGGCAAAAGCTCTACAAAGGTTTTTGGTGGGCTTCTGCGTGCGGACAACACGGCTTTTTTAAAAACGTGGGCGTTGAATAAAGATAAAAAAACATATTAGGTGATTATGGCCAACAGATCAGCAATAACTGTTAATCTTTTAGCGATTTTTTTTATTGTTTTAGGAATTGTTTGGATTTCGTGTATTCGAATTCGTTGTGAAGAGATTTCTCCATGGCCAGTAATATCAAAAGCTGTGTCAATTTCCTCCACGACGGTTGATGTCCCGCAAGTAAAAAAAGTCCGTTCCCCGCACGCTAAGCCTTATTATGATATTGTCTTTAAGGCAATTTGTAGTGTTGAAGTTTTTGTGGCTATTTTTTATATTTTGGCTGGAATTTTTTTATTCAAACGTTATGTTTTAGCAAAGGTTATTGTGATTGGAGTTTTGACAGCAGATATTTTCTTTAAAACGGCTGTTATTTTCTTTATGAAGTTGGCAACAATTCCTTTAAGTCAATTGACCCATAATCCAAATCTTTTACAACTTTATTTTATGCCCAGCACCAAAGCGCATAATTTTTTTTCTGCAATCTTTAGTGGTTTACAACTTTATTTGCCGGGCGGACTATTTTATTTTGTTTGTGAAATTATTTATTTTGGAGTTTGTTTTTATTTGTTTTCTCGAGAGGAAATTAAAAGTTTTTTAATAAATTCAAAAAAGGTTTAATTTTAAAGGGGGTTTTGTGAAACGTTTAATTGCAGTAGGATTTTGTTGTGTTGTTTGTGGTTGTAGTAGTTTGCCAGTTGCCCCAAGTGTTTCGCAAGAGTCGACAGAAAGGCAGTTTATTGTTAGCAGCCAATTGCATGTTGGTTTAAGCCGCGATGAGGTCAGCGGCCTTTTGGGCAAAGAAGTTGTCACCGGGTATGCTTTGGCCGACGAGATCACCGAGCAATATAAGCCGATTACCGTTCCAAACCCACAGCGCAGCGAAATGATTAAAAAGAATGGCAAAATTTATATGGTCGATTATTATTTAGCTGGCATAAAAGTTGCGGATGACAAAATTTCTGATGATGAGCTTTTGCCTGTTGTTTTTGAAAGTGACCGTTTAGTCGGCAGCGGTTGGGATTTTTTTAATAAGCACTTTAAGGGTTTGTAAAGCGCTGGATGTCCTGTGAATCTCAACATTTCCCCAAAGGAATTTTTTTGTCCTGCTATGATCTGGCTCGTCCTGTAAATTGGGCAGAGCAGTTTGGCAATCATTATCCTTTGCATTTAGAAATTGGGTTTGGTTTTGGCGAATTTTTGATTGCGCAGATTCGACGGGTAGAAAAGGAAAATTTTGTTGGCATTGAGCAGGATTGGTCGAGGATGGTCAAGTGTTTAACTAAGATAGTCGATATTCATAAAACTTTAGAGGTCAATGTTTTTGGCGAAAATTTGCGTTTGTTGAGAGTTGATGCGACGGTGGCTTTGCAGAGATTTTTTGCCCCGCGTTCTTTGGATCAGGTGACATGCCTTTTCCCATGCCCGTGGCCTAAGAAAGATCATATTAAACATCGTTTGTTTTCTTATGATTTTTTGTGTTTGTTAAACAGCCGGCTTAAAGAAAACGCTGTTGCGCAGATTGTCACGGATTGGCATCCTTATTTGGAATGGATACGAGAACAGATTGCCGGGACTGGATTTGAGGCGTCTGTACAAAAAATTGATCCGCAATTTAATACAAAGTTCGAACGCAAATGGCAGGCGGGCGGACAGGATAAATTTTGGCAATTGATTTTAACCAAGGTTGAGCCGCGCGACGTGGCGGTTGTGGAGGATGTTTCTTTGCGTGCGCTTTTTGTAAAAGATTTTAATCCGTTAGAGTTTAAATTTGAAAATATTGTTGGCGTCGTGTCCGTGATTTATAAAGATTTTATTTTTGATGCCCAAAAAAATCTTGGCTTAGTGCGCTTGATTGTTGCAGAGCCGTTTTTAACTCAACATGTTTGGGTTGCGATTATTAAAACGCATGAGCAATGGTGTATTGCTAAAGCCGATGGGCATAGTGCGCTGCCGACGGTGGGTGTTGCGTTGGCTATTGAACGCGTTTGTCAAGCGGCGCGACAGAGTACGGTTGTTTAAATGAAAAAAATTATTTCAATATTTTTGGTTGTTGTTATTGGTTTTGCAATTTTTTCGCCCGACTTGGCCTTTGCAAAAAGATCTCGGCGTCGATCTACAGCAGTCTCTGCGCGGGCTGCTATTTTTTCAAATGCGACCGCGGTTAAACGTTATTATGGCAAAAATGTTCATATGCGTGTTGCGCCGGCCAGCACAACGAAAGTCATGACAGCATTGTTGGTTTTGGAACGTTTGCCACTCGATAAGGTGCTTACCGTCAGCCCACGGGCTGTTTTGGTGCAACCGACGACGATTAACTTAAGGGTTGGTGAGCAGTTTACGGTGCGTGATCTTTTGTTGGCTGTTTTGATGAATTCGGCAAATGATGCGAGCATTGTTTTAGCTGAAGCCGTTGCGGGTTCAGAAGACGGCTTTGTGAATCTTATGAATCAGCGCGCGCGTCAGTTGGGGGCAAAAAACACACAGTTTGCTAATTCTAATGGTTTGCCGTCGCGTAGAATGGCGCAATATACATCAGCTTATGATATGTATATGATTTTTCGAAAAGCGATTGAGAATGATTTCTTTAAGAAGGCTATAAAACTGCGTTATCATCAAATTGTTTCATTAAGCGGACGTCCAGTTCTTTTGAAAAGCCACAATAAGCTTTTGCTTACAAATTGGAAACAAAAAATTTATGGTAAAACTGGTTATACTCGTGCGGCCCAAAAATGTTTTGTCGGCTATTTGATGAAAGGAAATGATGTTTGTATCATTGCGGTTTATGGTTGCGTGCGACGATGGGAAGATATTAAGTACATCGTTGAGCGTTACGGCGGGATTGATTTGTAAAACTTAAGTTGCAATCGATATTTTTATCTCGTAAAATGAAACTCAAATTTTGATATCATAACGAAAGGAACAAAAATGAACAACCGTTTGTTTGGAGCTTTAGTGGTTCTGGTCATAGCGTTTTTATTGTTTACGTTTTCGATGGTGCAAAAGAGTAATAATACTATTCTTGACCATGTTGCTATGCAGCAGGAAAAGATTTTAAGCCTCCAGCAAGGGATTGCTTTAAGGTCAGACAGCGCTCGTCCTTCTGTTCAAATTGTTTCTCAGCCAGCTTCTGTTGTGGCGCAACCTGTTGCTCAAGGCTCAACTGCTGAGGTTTCTGCCTTGCAAAATAAGATTCAAGCTTTGGAAGCTCGTTTGGCGTCGCTTGAAACAGATGCTAAGCCGATCATCGATCAGGTCAAAGCGCAACAAGCTGCGTATGAACAGCAACGCAAAGAAATGGAAGAGGCGATGAAGAAAGTTTATGACATCGAAATTGGCAATTCTCCAGTGCGCGGGAATAAAGATGCCCCGTCGACATTGGTTGTATTTACAGATTTTCAATGCCCGTATTGCAGCCGGTTTCATGGTTTGGCAGGGGAGCTTATGAAGGCTTACCCTGATAATGTCAAATTTGTTCTTAAAAATTATCCTTTGCCGTTTCATCAAGAAGCCAAGCCTGCGGCTAAGGCTGTTCTTGCGGCTAAAGAGCAAGGCAAGTATTGGGAAATGGTTGACGCCATTCTTAAAGACAACAGTGCTCTTAGTGCGGCGAAGTATGAAGAGATTGCTAAATCTCTAGGGCTTAATGTTGATAGATTTCGCAAGGATTTGAAAGACAAAGATGCGCAGTTTGAAAAAGTGCTTGCCGCCGATATGGAATTAGCGACTAAAGTCAATGTTCGCGGCACGCCGGCTTTTTATCTGAACGGGCGTATGGCTCAACCTGATTTGCAGATGATGAAAAAAACTATTGAGGATGCTTCGAAGAAGTAAAATTTTTTAATTATTGTTGTTAATGCCACGAGGTCATTTTTAGTTATTCTGTTTGAAGCGAGAAGTTTTAAAGAGAATAGCTAAAAATGGCCTCTTTTGTTAGAAGCTTGTCCCCAAAGTCAAGAGTGTTTACAAATAAAACGAATTCTGCTACTATAGCACCCTTGCGTTTTAAAAATTGTTTAGTATTTACAATCATGTTTTTTAGGAGGATGTATGGCACGTAAAGGTGGACTTTCAGCAAAATTTTATCGTGAAACAGCCGGGATCAAAGTCTCCGGTGGACAAACTGTTAAAGCAGGGGAAATGTTAACTCGTCAGGGTGACCGTTGGAAGCCGGGTCTTAATGTCGTCGGGCGTATGAGCTTGACAGCTGTTTCTGCGGGAGAAGTGTATTTTACACATAAGCGCAGTTCTTACGGCTTACCTATGACAGTTGTTAATGTCCGTCCAGTTTCTGCAAAAAAAGCATAAAAAATCATGTGTGGGATTACCGGATATGTGGGTCATCGCAATGCTGCGGCTCTTCTAATTGCGGGGCTTGAAAAGCTTGAGTATCGCGGCTATGACTCAAGCGGCATTGGGGTTCTTCCCTGTAGTTCTGCTCAAATTGCGGTTCTCAAAACTCCCGGAAAAATTAAAGTTTTAAAAGAACTTATGGCCGCACATCTTTTGCCGCCGGCGAGTTTAGGCATTGCTCACAGTCGCTGGGCGACGCATGGGGCGCCAACCAAAGCTAATGCACATCCGCATTTTGATTGCACGCAAAAAATCCTTGTTGTTCACAATGGTATTATCGAAAATTACGAAGACCTTAAAAGCCACCTTATTCAAAAAGGCCATAAATTTCTTTCCCAAACTGACACCGAAGTTGTTTCGCATTTGATTGAAGAAAATTATCACGGAGATTTTTTAGCCGCCGTCCAAAAGACGCTTAAAGAGCTTAAGGGTTCTTTTGCGTTAGGCGTTCTATGCCAGGATTATCCAGACACTTTGATTGCCGCGCGTTTGGGATCGCCTTTGATTGTCGGTGTTGGCAAGAATGAAAATTTCATTGCTTCGGATGTGCCCGCTATTCTTGATCAGACTAAGAAAGTTATTTATTTGAAAGATGGAGAGCTGGCAGTTCTCAAAAAAGACAGTGTGACGGTTTATGATTTGGCTGGCCGTAAAGGGCATCCTAAAATCGATACTGTTAAATTTAGCGTCGAGAGCGTTCAAAAGCAGGGCTTTAGTCATTTTATGCTCAAGGAAATGCACGAACAGCCGGATGTTGTTGCGCAGATTTTAAAATTACGTGTTTGTGGACAGGATGTTAAGTTTGAAGGTTTAAATTTAAGTGACCGCCAACTGAAAAATATTCGTCGTATTTTTATTGTCGGCTGCGGCACAGCCTATCACGCGGGGCTTTTAGGAAAATATTTGATCGAAAAGTTTGCGCATGTTCCCGCCGGTGTTGAGGCGGCCAGCGAGTTTCGCTATCGTGAGCAGTTGGTAGATAAAAACACGTTGATTGTGGCAATCAGTCAATCGGGCGAAACTGCGGATACACTGGCGGCTGTTAGGGAATGCCGTTCTAAAGGCGCGAAAGTGATTGCTATTTGTAACGTTGTTGGTTCTTCTTTGACCCGTGAATCCGACGGTGTTTTATACACGCATGCTGGCCCCGAAATTGGCGTAGCTTCTACAAAAGCTTATACTGCGCAGTTGACGATGCTGTATCTTTTAGCTTTAAAATTAGGCGATGTGCATGGAGTTTTTTCGAAAGGGGAGCAAAAATCTCTTATTGACGAATTAAAGAAAGTCCCCGAGCATTTGCGGGAAATTTTAAAAGTTAAAGCCCACATTTCTAAAATCGCTAAACCATATTCACGTTTTGGTTGTTTTCTTTTTTTGGGACGCAATATTAATTTTCCGTCGGCTTTGGAAGGGGCTCTCAAGTTAAAAGAAATTTCTTATATTCCTGCGGAAGGTTATCCGGCTGGTGAAATGAAGCATGGGCCGATTGCGCTTATCGATGAGTATCGCGCGGTTTTGTGTATTGTGCCTCAAAGCGATATTTATGAAAAGATGATTTCTAATATGCAAGAAATTCGTGCCCGAAAGGGAAAGATTATTGCTATTGCAACAGCCGGTGATAAAGGTATTTTTCGCCATGCGGATCACGTCATCTATATTCCTAAAACCCACGAACTTTTAACGCCGCTTTTGGCCGCTTTGCCGTTGCAGCTGTTGGCTTATTATGTCGCTGTCCATTTAGGCTGCGATGTGGATCAACCGCGCAATTTAGCCAAATCGGTGACGGTCGAGTAAGATTAATCGGTGAGGCTGTTGGGGGTAACCTTCCTAAGCGAGTTCCGCAGCCACGCCGCTTACTTGAAAGTCTTTTTCATTTAGAGTAAGCGGTGTGTGCGAGGACTGTTCGAGCGACGAAGGTTGCCCCCAATAGCCTCGCAATAAAGGAATTTTAAATGCTGTATATCGTTTCGACCCCTATTGGTAATCTGCAGGACATTACCCTTCGTGCTTTGGAAGTCCTTAAGTCGGTCGACCTAATTGCAGCAGAAGACACACGCCACACAAAAATGCTTTTGACGCATTTCCAAATTGTCACGCCATTAACGAGCTATTTTGACCACAATGAAATAAAAAAAAGCGAATATTTGCTGGATCTTTTAAAGCAAGGCAAAAACATCGCGCTTGTCACCGATGCGGGAACGCCGGGGATCAGTGACCCGGGTTATCGGTTAATTAATCTTGCGAAAGAAAATCAAATCCCGCTGACGGTTGTTCCGGGGCCGTGCGCTTTGATTGCGGCTTTGTCACTATCGGCATTGCCGACGGACAGTTTTGTTTTTGCCGGATTTTTGCCTGTTAAGTCTACGGGTCGTCAAAAGAAGTTATCCGAATTTAAAAATGATACGCGTACCGTGATTTTTTATGAATCGCCGCATCGGATTGTAAAAACGTTGGAAGACATTGAGGAAGTTTTGCCTGATTGGCAAGTTGTGGCCGCGCGCGAGATCACCAAGAAGTTTGAAGAAGTCCGACGAGGGAGCGCGAAAGAGCTGCGGGAGCATTTTTCAAAAACTCTTCCGAAGGGCGAGTTTGTCCTTCTTATGCACGCGCCGCTTTAAATAGCGTTTAAATTTTCACGGTTATTGACATGCCAAAGAGGGCATGTTATAGTTTTGCCAGTCATTAACCTTTAATTCGGTCCTGCGAGGCCGGCAAGGAAGAACATGAAGTCGGCATTACCCAGCAAAAAACTACAGAATTCGCGAAACTGTTACCCGTCTTATTTTAAGGACGGGTTTTTTGTTGGCAACTTTAGGGAAAGTTGCCAAAACAATCCCGCGAAAGGCATGGCCCTTGAAGCGGGATGTTGACAACTTTAAGCAAAGATGAGGATTTTACATGAGTCTTGTAAATAAAACTTTAGATCAGGAAAATATTCGTCGGGCCATGATGCGCATTGCGCACGAGATTGTG
>CAZNNZ010000058.1:0-10018 GCA_964574575.1 uncultured Planctomycetales bacterium | reverse complement strand
AATAACAATGTCGATAGTATATTCGCCGGGATTAAGTGGCGTTGGGATTAGCAAATTATAGTTTTCTCTGACATATTGGCCTTTTTGCCATAACGCGGTTGCATTAAATGCGTAGCCAATTGGGTGTAGTTTCTGTGTTATGATTTTATCGTTTTGGAGAATCGTGATACCAGCGCCGAGTAAATCAAGTTTAGACGTTTTGGCTTGCCAATCGAATATAAAGGGTAAAGTATGATTTTGGGAATCTTGTGGATTTATTTTTAAATTGAGTAGTTGGAGTTGACCGTTTACGTCAATCTTGACAAAATTAGCTTCAGTTGGAAAAGGTGTGCGAGAGTTTTCAACTAATGTAGGATAGTTTGTATTAGGTTTTATGGTGGACAATAGGGTTATTTCTTCAACAGCACTTAGAGTGTACCAAGAGCGTGAAAAATAAAATTTGTTGAGTTGTGTTAAATATTCAGGAGCATGAGGGTCTTCTGAGTTTAAAAGGTCTTGCCATAGCCAAGGAGATATCCAATCCATGAGCGCGTATGAAAGATTTTTAGGTAGAACAAAAGGAGTTTTTTTTGTAAATGTTGCATAATTCTGCCAGACATTATGCATTGAATAGATTTCTCGACGATTGGCAAGTGGCGCTAAGAAGTCGAAACTTGCAACGATAGAAGCATCAGGGGGTATTTGTTGAATCATATTTTTTCGTGCTGGATCAAGCTTGTCTTGCCATGAAGAGATTTCGTGCTGAAATATTGGCAGGTATTTTTTTGTGTGCAGAAAATATGCGAATAATGTTGCAAGCAGGATGAATGTATAAAATAATGGACGCATTCTTTTTTTAAGCCACGAGAAAGATTCTGCCGTCGCCAAGAAAATAAAAATGATTGCCGTCGCCGCATAATGATAATACAAAGTATGATTCGTATTAGCTGGCGATAAAAAATGCTGAAGAAATATTGGTGTTCCCAATAGAAGCGTCAGCGGACTTAAGAATGGCAATATATGAAACGGTAAAAAAAGTGCCGACATATAATATTTGTTTATTGGGCTAATGAATGTATGCCAAAGCTTAGAAATATTTTGAGCTAATGTTTGGAACAGGCCAAGCGTTTTATCGGTTTGCTGCCAATACATTCCAATATATTGATTAATATTTGAAATTCCCTCTTGCGTTCTTAAAAAGGGCGTAATTATAAACATTGTTAGTATAAAGATTCCAAGGCCCAAAAGAATTGGCCCAATCACCCAGCTTTTTTCTTTAGGTTCTCTCTTGATAAGTACGTAGAGACCAAACATAAAAACAACCAGTGAGATATTTTCTTTGACCAGCGTTGCAAAACCAGCACTGATTAGAAAAGGAACCAGTTGGCGTGTTTGCAAAAAATAGTACATAAGAAATATAAGGATGATGGCCAGATTTTCGAAATGAAATTCATAGATCATCATAAAAGCATTGGCAGGATGTATCAAATACAGCAGCATAAAAATGAGCCCGAGTGGCCAACCCAAAAGTTTTTTTGTGATCAAATAAAAGACGAAGCTTCCACCGACAAAAGATAATATTTTTAAAACGACCAAGGTAAAAGGGCTGGGAAACAACTTGTAAACTGGAGCTATAAAAAAAGCGATATATTCTGCGTGATTAGTTAGGAAATTTGTTCCAAATAGCGAAGAATGTAATGACCCTTGGCTTAGCGCCCATGTTGCGTTAGCATACAATGCCAAATCCCAGTCGTAGTAGCCAAAATAAGTAAATTTTCTAAGTAGTAGAGTTAGCCAAAAGAAAAACATTGCGACGCAAATTAAAATAGCGGCAAGATCGGGCCAGTTTTTTTCTTTAGCAGTGTCGGGCATAGGTTTGCAGTATATCATTACAACTAAGTCATTGCGAGCGTTAGCGAGTCCTTTTTAGGGCGAGCGTTATTAGCGAAGCAATTTTACAGGGATTGCTTCGTCGGTTTATTGTCTTTTCGTAATGACATGCTTGCGATTCTTTCTCTTCCCTGCCTGATTCGCTGGCGATTGGTGTCACGCAGGGAATAGGCACAGCCGCAATATTCTTGACGGTAGAAATTTTCACATTTGGAAATTTGGCACATGCGGTCGATTCCACCATTTTTTCGCCAATTATTAGCCCAATAGATTAAGCCTGGATAACGCTCTGCGGCTTTAAGACCGCTGTTTATCACTTGATCTAAATTTTTACAGCGAGCGATTCCTAAACTGCTGGCAAAGATTTTGAAATTGTTTTCATGCGCGTAAAGTGCGGTTCGCTCAAAGCGCATATCAAAACAAGCGCTGCAACGTTTGCCTCTTTCTGGCTCTTGGGCAAGTCCTTTGACTCTCGAAAACCAATTGTCCGCATCATAATCAGCGTCGAGAAATGGGATGTTCATCTTTTTTGCAAAACGAATATTTTCTTCTTTGCGAATTTCGTATTCTTTTTTGGGATGGATATTGGGATTATAGAAAAAAATAGTAAAATCGATTTTTGCTTTAGATAAACTTTCTATGAGTGCACCTGAACATGGCGCACAGCACGAGTGCAAAAGTAGTTTGTCGGCGTTATTTGGCAGAGTGAGATTTGGTTGTTTTTTATTCATAGATTTTTTTTAAATGCAGCCGGAATCTTTTCAATAATATCCGTCGCAATCAAACACGCTTTTGTTTTTTCTTTTGCCGCTAAATCGCCGGCCAACCCGTGTAAATAAACGCCTAAGTGAGCTGCAGTAAAGGCATCGATCCCTTGTGCCAAAAAGGCCGCGATCATTCCTGTTAAGACATCCCCACTGCCTGCTGTGGCCATGCCCGCATTGCCCGTTTTATTGATATAAATTTTGCCGTTTGGGGATGCAACAATGCTTTGGTGCCCTTTAAGTATAAGTGTACACTTAAATTTTTTGGCAAATTTAGCGGCAATTTCTGATCGGGATTTCTCAATTTTTAGTTTTGCCAGACCAGTTAGACGTGCCATTTCCCCTAAATGCGGAGTTAAAATTTTAGCAGCCGGATTTTTTTGTAAGATGTCAGTGTCGCTCGCTATTGCGTTTAAGGCATCAGCATCGATTACCATAGGCAAAGTACAATGTTCGGTGATTTTTAAAACAAGTTTTTGGGTATTAGGATTTCGTGACAGTCCTGGGCCTAAGGCTATAACTTGAAATTTCTTTAGCTGCGGCATGATTTGAAAATAAGCTTTTGTTGACAAGGTCCCTTCTTTTGTTTGGGCCAAAGGCAGTGTCATAATGACCGGTGAAATTTTTTTTTGTAATGTAGAATTTAAATCTTTTGGAACGCCGATTGTTGTTAATCCTGCTCCAGATCGCATCGCAGCAAGCCCGACGAGTGCAGATGCTCCCAGCATAGACGAAGATCCAGCCAAGACAAAGACATGGCCAAAATTATTTTTTTGGCTTTTGAGGTTAGTCCGTAATAACGGCAAAGGCAATGGCATGTTCAGAGGTATGTGAAATTGAGATGTGAATGGTTTTTTTTAAATTTTTATTTATGAGGTTGCAGTGGGGTTTTCCGGATGTGTCATTGGCAATTTGAATATCCGTCCAATGAAGGTCTTTAATATTCGGTAAAGCTTTAATGACGGCTTCTTTGGCGGCAAAACGGCCGGCAAAATGTTGAGCCGGAAATTTATAGCGCAGGCAGTAAGCGATTTCTTCGTCGGTAAAAACATGGGTCAAGAAGTGATTGCCCCAGCGTTCAATGGCTTTTAAAATGCGTTTGACCTCAACGATATCTGTTCCGATCCCGGCAATCATTTTGCGTCTCGCATAATTTTTTGCATTCTTTTGACGGCTTGATTTAGGCCGCAAAAAACAGCTTCACTTATGATCGAATGCCCAATATTGAGTTCTTCAATGCCTGTGATTTGTGCTACAGCGGTCGTATTAGTGTAATCAAGACCGTGACCGGCGCTTACTTTAAGCCCCAATGATCGAGCATATTCTGTTGCCATAAAAATTTTCTTTAGTTCTCGGGCGCTGGCAGGCTGCTCTGCGCCTTTCATATAAGCCTGTGCGTAAGATCCTGTGTGCAGTTCTATTATAGTTGCCCCGCTTTTTTGGGCTTCTTGAATTTGCTTTTTGACGGGCGCGATAAAAAGACTCACCGCGATGCCTTTGTCCTGCAAAAAGTTAACCGCATTTTTTACTTTATAAAAATATTTAACAACATCCAGTCCCCCCTCCGTCGTAATTTCTTGACGCCGTTCCGGGACGATGGTAGCAATATCGGGTTTGACGCGGCTTGTGATTTTTAATATCTCGGCATTTAAAGACATTTCAAGATTTAAACGTGTCTGTACGGTTTTGCGCAGTTTAAAAACATCATTGTCCTGAATGTGCCGTCGGTCTTCTCGCAAATGACAGACGATAGAGTCCGCGCCAGCTTCTTGGCAGATACGTGCGGCAAGAATTGGATTTGGAAAAGATCCTCCTCGGGCTTGCCGCAATGTGGCAACGTGGTCAATGTTGACGCCGAGTTTAATCATTTTAAAAGCTCGCCGTTAACATAGTACCACGTCAAAATAGCCAGTCCCAAGGCGATAAGTTTAAGGGCAAGATTTTGAGTAAACCAACGTTTCATTTTTTCTTTTTATTATTGACCTTAACGAGTAAATTTTTTAAAGTTTGAATCAGTTTTTCGCGCGTTTCAATGGGAGTAAATTTTCCGTTGACGGCAACTGAGATTTCTGTTGTTTCTTCTGAAATTAAAATAACGACAGCATCTGTATGTTCACTTAAACCCAACGCCGCACGGTGACGGGTACCGACAATTTTGCTAAAGGTTGGATTATCTGAAAGCGGAAAAAGGCAAGCGGATGCAAGAATTCGATCCGCCCGGATAACAACACCACCGTCGTGCATTGGTGATTGTGGTGAAAAAATGGTGGTTAGCATTTCAGCTGAAACTTTGGCATCCAGTTCAAGCCCGCTTTCGATAAAAGTTTTAAGTTTTGCTTCTCTTTCTAACGCAATAATACAACCGACGCCATTTTGGGCCATTTTAAAAACAGCGGCGGTGATCTCTTCAATGACTGCAACAATTTCGTTTTCTTCGAGCACAACATTAAAAAGGTGTTGTTGTCCAAGTCGCGCTAAACCTTGACGCAGTTCCTGCTGGAAAATGATTAAAATTGCCAAAATTGAAATTCCAAAGAGTTTGGTTAACAGCCAGTTGAGTGTATCAAATCCGAGTAACTGCGAGATGAGAAAAGCCCCAATGATGTAAATAATTCCCGTTAAAACTTGAAATGACCTTGTGCCTTCGAAAAAAACAAAAATACGATAATAGACAATCCACAGGATGAGGATTTCGAGCAAAGGTTTGACAGTTGTCCAGATGATAAAGTTCATTTTAAATGTTAGTTACAATTGCTTCGTTTAAGATTGCGTCGGCAACCGCCGCAGCTTGTGATCCGGCAGAAACGTCATGAACTCGCAAAATATTTGCGCCGTTTGCAATGGCCATAACAGCACTTGCGACCGAACCGATAAGTCGCTCGTCGGGTAAACGGTTTAATATTTGACCGATAAAGGATTTGCGTGAAGTGCCGATTAAAAGTGGCCGCTTAAAAATTTTAAATTCTTGCAAACGATTAAGGATTTTAAGGTTTTGCTCTGCTGTTTTAGCAAACCCAATCCCTGGGTCAAGTATAATATTATCTGATTTGATTCCAATTTCCAAGCAATTTTCTAACGCGATTTGTAGTTGATCGATAATTTCGCAGATAAGATTTTTGTAGTGGGTTTTCTTTTGCATCGTCGTCGGAGTGCCACGCATGTGCATAATGACAATGGCCGCATTGTATCGGGCGGCCATTTTGAGAAGTTTTTTTTCGGCGTAAATTCCTTGAATATTATTGATAATGCTTGCGCCAGCATCTAGCGCGTGCAAAGCGGTTTCGCCTTTATAGGTATCAATTGAAATGGGAATTTTGACGGCTTTGGCCAATTTAGTAATGACAGGGATAACGCGTTTAATTTCTTGGGTTGCTGATATTTTCTTGGCTTGTGGACGCGAAGATTCTCCCCCGATATCGATAATATCAGCGCCGTCTTTAATTTGCTTATGAGCAAGCCTGAAAGCTCTTGTAACAAAATTCTTATCTGTTAATATTCCGTCGCCGCTAAAAGAATCAGGAGTAACATTGATGATACCCATGATTTTTGTTTTTGTTCCCAGAGAAATAGAAAAATCGCGGGCTGTAAGTAAAAGTTTTGGTCTTGAAACAGTACTTTTCAATTTAGATTTATGCTGCGGTTGTCGGCTTTGTGTCGATCGGCCCAGTAGTATAGGTTTTTCGCAATTTTACTGGTGTCATCCCAGCGGGGATTCCTAATAAAGCGCGCGTTTCGTCTATATCGATGATTTCTTTTTCAATCAAGCGATTGGCAATGATCTCTAATTGGGTGCGGTGTTCTGTTAGCAATGATTTAGCGCGATTGTAGGCTTCGTCAACCAATTTTTTGACTTCGATGTCAATATTTTTGGAAGTGTCTTCGCTGTAATCTTTGTGTTCCCACATATCACGTCCCAAAAAATGTTGCTTTTGCCGTTGGCCAAAAGCCATTCGTCCGAGTTTTTCATTCATCCCGAATTCACAAACCATCGCTCGTGCAATGGAAGCGACGCGTTCCAGATCATTGGAAACACCGGTTGTGCTGTCATTCATATAAATTTCTTCGCCGACCATGCCGCCTAAAAGCACAGTCATTGAGCCTAAAAGTTCTTTCTTATTGTGATAATGGCGGTCTTCTGTCGGAGGAGTCAAGGTATAGCCGCCGGCCATGCCGCGGGGAATGATTGAAACTTTGGTAAATGTGTCCACATCCTCAACGAGTAAGGACAATAACGCGTGTCCAGCTTCGTGATAAGCGGTTTGTTCTTTTTCTTTTTTGGAAACGGTACGGCTTTTCTTTTCGGGACCCATGGTAACTCGTTCAATAGCAGCAAGGAAATCTTCCATTTCAACGACTTCTTTATTCTTGCGAGCAGCTAAAAGAGCGGCTTCATTACAAACATTAGCCAAATCAGCGCCGGAAAAATAAACGGTTTGTTGGGCGATGCGGACAAAGTCAACATTAGTTCCCATTTTGATATTTTTTGTGTGAACACGCAAAATGCCTTCGCGCCCTTTGATGTCAGGCAGGGTCACGACAATTTGGCGGTCAAATCGGCCCGGGCGAAGAAGCGCAGGGTCAAGTGTATCAGGACGATTGGTTGCCGCAATAATAATGACGCCATTTTGCGGTGTAAAGCCGTCCATTTCGACAAGCAGTGCGTTTAGTGTTTGTTCGCGCTCGTCATTGCCGCCGCCGACCCCAGAGAACCGCAAGCGGCCCACAGCATCGATTTCGTCGATAAAAACAATGGCTCCTTTGCCCGAAACAGTAGAAGCTTTGCGGGCTTGCTCAAAAAGATCCCGTACGCGCGAGGCGCCAACGCCGACGAACATTTCTACGAAGTCCGAACCACTTAAAGAAAAAAACGGAACCCCCGCCTCTCCTGCTACCGCTTTGGCCAATAATGTTTTTCCTGTGCCCGGGTGTCCAACGAGCAAAACGCCTTTGGGGATTTTGCCGCCTAATCTTTGAAACTTTTTGGGGTCTTTGAGAAATTCGATGATTTCTTGCAATTCTTCTTTAGCTTCGTCTACACCGGCGACATCCACAAAAGTGATCTTGGCATTCTCTCCATTATTGACTTTGGCACGGGACTTACCGAATGACCAGATTTTGTTGCCCATTTGGCTGCCGCGGTTAGCAAAAAACCAGATAAAGCCCAAAACAATCAACAGCGGTAAAAAGTTCATGAGTAAAGGTCCCCACGGAGACGGAGATTTGACCGAAAAGTTAGAAACGTTTTCGCGGATCGCCGTCAAAAGGCCCTCGTCTTTGGCAGGAACATTGAGTTTAAATTCCGAACCAGATTTTAATTTGCCGCGCAGATAACTTTCGGGGCCTTCGTAAAGCTCGAGTTTTTCGATAGTTTCGGCTGACGTTTTGTCTTTAACCAGTGTGTAAAGTTGGCTGTAGGAAATATCCTGTTCTTTCGTTAAGGGCGCAGTTTTTTCTATTTGGACAAGCACCATCAGAATAAACAGACCTAAAAAGACCCAAAAAAAGAAATTATTATTCATTCCCTTTTGCTTAAGATGTGGTGGCAAGGGTTTGCGTGGTTTTGGCGGTGGAGTTTTTTGTGTCTTTTTATTTTCCATAATTTTTTCTCATTGAGTGCATCATTATATAGAAGAAAGTTATAAATACAAGTTTTTCAAAATAATTAGAGTTCAAAAAAGTCGATCGAAGTTTTTGTTTTGGTTGCGCACAGACCTTTGGGAAGATGAACAATAGAGCTGATAGGACGGTGCATAATAAGATCCTCAAGTTCCAAAATGTGTGTTAAAGAAAGTGCGCACGTATTGCCCTTGTGGTTCTCGACGGTTAAACGTAAAATCATCCGTTTGAGCGCGACATGTAGATTTTCAAATTTTGCGAGAGTGATTTTTAATTTTGGCCCATCTTTTTTGACTACGGTTGGGAAAATTTTCAAAGCTTCTTCTCTTAGATAAGCATAATCATCTTTGCACGTTAGTGCCAAAGAACCAAGAAGTTGTTTAATATTTTTTTGATATTTATTTTCGAGTAACGGCAAAAGTTCAATTCGGATTTTATTGCGAAAAAAATGGGTTTGTTTATTAGTTGGATCCGTGCAAAATTTGATTTTATTTTCTTTAAGATAATTTTCAATCTCTGCTCGGGGAATATCTAAAAGTGGACGGATAAAAACAGCGCCGTCAATTGTGCGTTCTGGCAAAATTGCTTGCAAGCCTTGTAATCCTGTTCCGCGCAAAATTCGCAGCAATACAGTTTCGGCTAAATCATCGTTGTGATGCGCAAGGGCGATTTTGTCGGCGTGTGTTTTTTTCGCAATCTGGATCAAAGCTTTAAAGCGTTCTATGCGGGCGATTTCTTCGACGGATCCTCCCTGTTTGATTTTTTCCTCAAGATTAAGAGAAACGCAGGTGCATTGCAAATTATGAGAGGCACAGAATTTTTCAACGAATCCTTGATCGATGTTTGCGGTTTTGCGTAAATGGTGATTGATGTGCCCGACGTGGATTTGAAACCCGAGGGTCGTTTTAAGTTCATTAAGAAGCCAGAGCAAAGCCATAGAATCTGCCCCGCCAGAAACGCCAATAAGAATTTTGTTAGCCGGTTGGATGAGGTTTTGGCGTTTTACTGTGCTTAATACTTTATTGTTAAGATGCATGAGATTTTATTTGGGTTAAAACTGATCAAACCAACGTGAGCCTTTGATCGCGACTAATGTCAAAAGCAGTGCTGTAAGGATAAGTGTTAGCAGAATCATAGATTGTCAGTTGCTTTGCAGACCCCGTTTTTCACGGCGTGCTTCTTTGTAGGCGGCGCGTAGTTGTTCTTCGTATTTAAAATTAGGTGGTTGAATTTGTAAATCTGCGTAACCATAACGCAAAATTTCACTGTTAGCCAAGATATCGCCATCAATAAGAAAAACATAAGCGATGCTCATAAGGTTATCGTCTACCTTGGCGGTATCAAATTCAAGTCGTACGTGTTTCTTGAATAGCAATTTATGGGCAAAGGCAAAGGCTTTTTCTTCGAGGGTGGTTTCCGGTAAGACAATATTTTCAATTGGCAAACCGTTTTTGTCATATTCGACTTTTGGGCGGCGCGGCGCATTTGGAGCTTTAAGGCCGATGAGTTTGATTTTTTTGCCATCAGCAAGAACGATTGTATCTGTACTTAAAATGCGATCAACTAAGACATCTTGGTATCCATTGTTGTTGCTGTGAAAATCACGAAAAAGTTCTTCTGGTGCAGTGGCAAAACTCACAGTTGCGCAAGAAAGAAAAATTAAAACGATTACAGCAAATTTTAAGAATTTCATTATGCGTATTTTCATTTTATTTTAGAGAAAGTGGCGGCGAGTGGATTTAAACCACCGACCGATCGGGTATGAACCG
>CAZNNZ010000057.1:0-10044 GCA_964574575.1 uncultured Planctomycetales bacterium | reverse complement strand
GCTGGCTGGCGTTTTTTTCCAAAGGCGGCGACGCCATTGGCCGTCGGGACATATTATCCGGAAGAAAGGCACCCCGTTAGCCGCGTGCTTTTTAAAATTTACGAGCCGGTTTGCCGCTGGACATTAAGGCATTTAAAAGTAACAATTGCTATCGCGTTTATGCTCATGGCGTTGACTGTACCGGTATTTTTAAAATTAGGATCGGAATTTATGCCGCCTTTGTGGGAAGGCAGTATTTTGTATATGCCGACGACCATGCCAGGAATATCGGTCAGTCAAGCGCATGAACTTTTGCAAACGCAAGACCGGATTTTAAAAAGTTTTCCAGAGGTTGAAAGTGTATTCGGCAAGGCCGGCCGCATTGAAAGCTCGACGGATCCTGCGCCGTTTTCGATGATGGAAACGGTTGTGACACTTAAATCCTCAAGCCAGTGGCGAAAAGTTAATCGTTGGTATTCGTCATGGCCAGAAATTTTGCAAATGCCGTTTCGTCCCTTTTGGCCGGATCGGATTTCGCACGAAGATTTGGTTAATGAAATGGATCGTGCTTTGCAAATTCCCGGGCAGAGCAATGCGTGGACGATGCCAATCAAAAACCGCATTGACATGCTTTCGACTGGCGTGCGCACACCCATTGGGATTAAAGTCTTAGGCAGTGATGTTAAAACGATTGAAGAGTTGGGCGTGCAGGTTGAGCGGTTATTAAAAAATGTGCCGGGCACGCGCAGTGTTTTTGCCGAGCGCGCCGCGGGTGGATATTTTCTTGATTTTGATCTTAAACGAGAAGAGCTGGCTCGTTATGGCCTGTCGATTGCGGATGCACAACAAGTTATCGCCGCTGCCATTGGCGGTGAAGAGGTGACCACGACCATTGAAGGACGTGAGCGTTATTCAGTCAATGTCCGTTATTCACGCGAATTGCGCGATGATGTCAACCAGCTGGGGCGTGTTCTTGTCACAACTCCGACAGGGCAAAATGTGCCTTTAGCACAGATTGCGGATATTGTGATGCGAACCGGCCCGTCGATGTTACGCAATGAAAACGGGATGTTGGCAGGCTACGTGTATGTGGATGTCGCAGGCCGCGATATTGGCACGTATGTTAAAGAAGCCAAAGCGCTGGTCGCTCAAAATTTAAAAATGCCGCAAGGATATAGCTTGATTTGGAGCGGGCAATATGAAAACATGATTCGGGTTAAGGAACGGTTAAAAGTTGTTTTGCCTTTGACGCTTTTTATTATTATTATGCTTTTGTTTTTTAATACGCGCTCGTGGATCAAAACTGGGATTGTGCTTTTGGCTGTGCCTTTTTCACTAATTGGTGCCGTATGGCTTTTGTGGCTTTTAGGGTACAATATGTCTATTGCTGTTTGGGTGGGCATGATTGCTTTGATGGGACTCGACGCGGAAACGGGAATTTTTATGCTTTTGTTTCTGGATATTGCGTATGCGGATCGGGCTAAAAGTGGCAAAATGTCGTCAAGATTTGATTTAGAAGAAGCAGTTGTGCACGGGGCGGTTAAACGGATACGTCCTAAAATGATGACGGTTATGGCCGCGTTTATGGGACTTTTGCCAATTATGTGGGCGACGGGGACGGGTGCTGATATGATGAAACGCATCGCCGCTCCTATGGTCGGCGGTTTGTTTACGTCGTTTAGCCTCGAGCTTTTGGTTTATCCTGTTCTTTATTTTATTTGGAAATGGAATTTTGAAGTTAAACCAACAATCAACAATAGGAGAGCGTCATGAAAAAGTTCGTCGTAACACTCGCAATTGCTTTAGGTGTTATTGGTTTCGTCGCGGCCAAATCGTTTGCAGAAGAAGCTGTAAACGTTGGTAATAAGTTTTGTCCGATTAGCGGGGAAGAAATCGGTAAAGGTGACATGAAAGGACAAGCTGCGACCGTCGAATACAAGGGGAAAATTTACAATCTTTGTTGTCCGATGTGTAAAGCCGCTTTCTTGAAAGATCCAGAAGCCGCCATTAAAAAAATGGAAGAGCAAGAAGCCAAGGGTAAGTAACCGGTTTTAGTTCCTGTGGTTTCTCCTAGGGGCACGACCCGCTTAGGACGGGCAAGCGGATCGTGCCCCTAATTTTTTCGACAATACTGATTGAATTCTAGACGGTATGTTCTATACTCTTAAGTAAGTTGAAATAATAACCAATTATCAAAGAATTATCTTCATGGATCCTTGGAAAGATATTGCAAAATTATCAAAGGCCGATTTGCAGGCTCTGCAAAACCGTAAATTACAGCATTTTATTACTCGCCATCTTTATCCTTTTAGTTCGCATTACCAACAGTTGTTTAAAACGCATAAAATTGATCCGCGTTCGATTAAAACCGTCGACGATCTTAAGCGAATTCCTTTCACTTCTAAAAAAGACTTTATTTCACCTGATAATCCACGAAAGTTTGTTGATTTTATTCTTTCTCCCGATGCTAAAAAGATTCAGCAGCATTGGCCTTTGCAGGAACTTTTAAAACTTAAAGCTTTATCGATTCTTAAAGGTTCAACTGCCGTGCAAGAAAAGCTTGGGGCAGAGTATCGTCCTGTTTTTATCACATTTACTACAGGAACAACCGACAAGCCTCTTTCATATCTTTATTCTAAATACGACATTGACAATCTTTATCTTTCTGGTTCGCGCATGTTGGATTTGTTTGCGATTAAAAACACAGAATATCTTGTTAATCTTTTTCCTTTTGCCCCGCATTTGGCATTTTGGCAGGTTGTTTTTGGTGGTTTGTCTTCATCTTCTTTGATCTTAAGTACCGGTGGTGGAAAATCTACCGGCACAGACGGAAACATCGCCGCAATTCTTAAGATGAAGCCGACGGTTATTTTGGGTGTGCCTAGTTATGTTTATCATGTGCTGCGGCAAGCCAAAGAGCAGGGCCAAAGGATGGAGTCTGTTAAAAAAGTTGTTTTAGGGGCCGCGCGGGTCAGCAATGCTTTTAAATTAAAATTAGAAGAACTTTTAGTTTCTATGGGGGCCAGGGATGTCGCGGTTTTTGGTACTTATGGGTTTACCGAAGCGCGTTGTGCGTGGGCCGAGTGTCCGTCGGATAATTCAATGTCCAGCGGATATCATCTTTATCCGGACAAAGAAATTTTTGAAATTATTGATCCAAAAACTGGTGATGTTAAAGGTCCCGGTGAGGATGGGGAAATTGTTTATACGTCTATTGACTCGCGGGGCAGTAGTGTTATTCGTTTTCGGACTGGGGATTTTGCCAAAGGTGGGATAACGTGGGATGCGTGTCTGCATTGTCGACGTACGGTGCCGCGTTTGTCCAGTGATATTACACGGATTTCGGATGTCAAAGATATGAATATTTCTAAAGTTAAAGGTTCGCTGGTTAATTTTAGTAATTTTTCTGTTTGCCTTAGTGAATTTAAAGAAATTGATGAATGGCAAATTGAGTTATGCAAAAAAAATAATGATCCTTTTGAGGTCGATGAGTTGATTGTTTATTTAACGTGTAAAGATACGGTTAATCATGATCAACTCAGAGAGGCTGTTAAACAAAGACTTTTAAATATGACGGAAGTTTCGCCCAATGAGGTTGTTTTTATTTCTTTATCTGAAATGGTTAAACGTTTGGAGTTGGAGACTGCTAACAAAGAAAAGCGGATTGTGGATAAAAGAGTGAATGTATAATTTAGCTTTTTTTGAAGAAATCGTTTTTAAATTAAGGTATATTAAAAATCAAATTCCTGCTTGTGTAGCTAAGAAGATCGCCGGGAATGTTTAAATCGCAGATTATAAAAAAAGGAAATCTATGGAAAGAATTGCCATTGTTGCTGGTTTGCGGACACCGTTTTGTAAAATGGGTGTAGGTTTGAAAGATATGAGCGCGCAGGATTTGGCCGCTGTGAGCGTTCGCGAACTTATTGAGAGAAGCGGCGTTGACCCCAAAAATATCGATGAGGTGATTTTTGGCAATGTGGGCCAGCCGGCCGATGCCGCTAATATTGCCCGTGTTATTGCGCTTTTAAGCGGTTTGCCATTTACGACTCCCGCTTTTACCGTTAATCGCAATTGTGCTTCGGGAATTGAATCGGTTGTTACAGCGGGACTTAAAATTCACGCTCAAGAAGCGCGATTTATTCTTGCCGGCGGCACGGAGTCGATGAGCAATTATCCGTTCTTATTTACTAAAGAGCTGCAGGATATTTTGACGCAATTAAGCCGTGCGAAAGATATTGGTAGCAAGCTTAAAGCGATTATAAAAATTCGTCCAAAACATTATGCGCCGCGTTTTGGTTTGCAAATGGGGTTGACGGATCCGTCGTGCGGATTAAACATGGGACAGACGGCGGAAGTTCTTGCCAAGGAATTTGGTATTTCTCGTCGGGAGCAGGATGAATTTTCTCTTTTGAGTCATCAGCGCTCTTTTGCCGCACGGGATATTCTAAAAGAAGAAATTGTCCCGGTTATCCCGGGGCCAAAATACAAAGCCGTTGTTGAGTTCGATAATGGCGTGCGTGAAAATCAAACGATGGAAGCTTTAGAAAAATTAAAACCGATTTTTGATAAATTAAGCGGTACGGTGACAGCTGGTAATTCAAGTCAAGTTACTGACGGGGCTGTTGCGCTTTTTGTGATGTCTGAGAGTCGCGCAAAAGAGTTGAATTTAAAACCGCTTGGATACTTAAAAGCATTTGCTTTCGTAGGAGTTGAGCCAGCGCGTATGGGTATTGGGCCGGCGCATGCGATTGCACAAGTTCTTAAAAAAGCAAAAATGACTTTAAAAGACATCGCGGCTCTTGAAATCAATGAAGCGTTTGCCGTACAAGTTTTAGCGTGCATTAAAGCAATGGAGTCCGAAAAGTTTGCTTCGGATTTTGGTTACACCGGACTTTTAGGAAAAGTCAACAGAGACATTCTTAACGTCAACGGTGGGGCGATTGCTTTGGGTCATCCCGTCGGAGCAACTGGCAGTCGGCTTATTTTGACGATGTTAAAGCATTTAAACCGTAATAATCTTGCGACGGGTCTTGTTTCCTTGTGTATTGGCGGGGGACAGGGTGCAGCCGTCATCTTGGAGCGCTAATGGAAATCAGTGTCTTTTATCGCGTCGAAAATAATATTGCTACGATTGAATTTAATCATCCGCAAGCGAAGGTCAATGTTTTGTCCGGTGATGTGCTTAGGCAATTTAATGCTTTTGTGACGCAGACCGAAAATGATCCGCAGATTAAAGCTCTTGTTATCCGCAGTGGCAAAAAAGACGTTTTTATTGCAGGGGCTGATATTAAAGAGATTGAAACAATTGCAACGGATGATGAGGGTTCGCGCAAGGCACAATTTGGCCAGAATATTTTTAATCACTTAGAAGATCTTCAAATCCCGACGGTAGCTGTTATTGATGGGGTCGCTTTAGGAGGCGGCTGTGAGTTGGCTTTAGCATGTAAATACCGCATTGCGACATTTAATGAAAAAATCAAGATCGGTTTGCCGGAAGTTAATTTGGGGATTTTGCCGGGTTTCGGTGGAACGTATCGTTTACCAAAGATCGTCGGAATATCGCAAGCGCTTACGATGATTTTAGGGGCCAAAATTATTTCCGCGGCCGATGCTCTTAAGTGTGGGCTTATCGATCGTTTAATTCCTCAATCTGATTTGGAAGCGCAGATAACGGATTTTTTAAATCGCATCATCGGTTCTGTGGAGAGAAAAAAAGAGTTTGCCCGCAAGCCTAAGGGTATGCAGGCTTTTTTGGATAATAATTTTGCTGGCCATGTCCTTGTTTTTGAACAAGCCGCAAAGAATGTCCGTCAACAGACCAAAGGGTTTTATCCGGCACCTCTTAAAGTTTTGGAGCTCATGAAAGAAACCTTTGATGCTCCTCGTGAAAAAGCTTTGGAGATGGAATCAAAAGCTTTTGGTAAGCTGGTCATAAACGATGTTTGCAAAAATTTGATCAAGGTTTTTTACCTGACTGAGCGTTACAAAAAACTTATGCCACCTGAGTGCGCAAATTTAAAGCCTCGGTTGATTAAGAAATGTGGAGTTTTAGGTGCTGGTATTATGGGCGGTGGAATTGCACAAATTGTAAGTTATAACGATATGGACGCACGAGTTAAAGATATTAATTATGATGCGCTGGCTCGTGGTTTACAGGCGGCTGGAAAAGTTTTTTCCCAGTTGGTTCAAAGGAAAAGATTAAAGCCTGCCATTGCAGCCGCTAAAATGTCCAAAATTACGACGACATTAGATTTTACGGGGTTTGTGAATTGTGACTGCGTTATCGAGGCTGTTGTTGAATCAATGGATTTAAAGAAAAAAGTTTTTGCCGAAGTCTGTAATCACGTTTCGTCGGACACACTGTTATTTAGCAATACCTCTGCATTGTCGGTTAGCGAAATGGCGAAAGCTGTTACTAACCCTAGCCGTTTTATGGGTTTTCATTTCTTTAATCCGGTACATCGTATGCCGCTTATTGAATTGATTTATACTAAAGAAACTTCGCCGCAAACTTTAGCGGATGCGCTGGGGTTGGTACGTCGTTTGGGAAAAACGCCGATTATCGTTAAGGATTCGCCGGGATTTTTAATTAATCGCATCCTTTTAATTTATGCAAATGAAGCTGGTTTTATTTTAGAAGAAGGCGCATCCATTGCTTTGATTGACAAGTTGATGACGGATTTTGGTATGCCAATGGGACCTTTAATGTTGTCTGACGAGGTTGGAACGGATTCTGGAGTTAAAGTGTTGCATATTTTGCATGAAGGTTTTGGGGATCGTTTTAAGCCGGCTAGAATATTTGAAGAAGTTTTGGAAAGAAAATTGCTGGGCAAAAAATCGGGAAGTGGTTTTTATGTTCATGGCTCTAAGGGACGTACTGTTAATAAAGCTGTTGAGTCTTTGAGAACTTCCAAGGTGATATCTTCACAAATGGCTAAGGAGTTTTTGGATCGGATGATTTTGATTATGATCAATGAAGCTTCGCGTTGTTTGGCTGATGGAATTGTTGATGAGGCCAGCACAATCGATGTCGGTATGATTTTGGGGACGGGCTTCCCGCCGTTTCGTGGGGGACTTTTACATTATGCGGATCATTTTGGGATTGCAAACATTGTGGATTCCCTTAACTTGCTAAAGGAACGATTAGGAGCGGATCGTTTTACTCCGTCGGAATATTTGTTGAACTTGCGCGAGCGCAGCGGACATTTTTACCCGAATAACGAAAAAGAAGTCGGACATGTTTAAATGGGTCACGCATCTTTGGAAAATTGAGCGCAGTCGTCGTCTTTCATTTGTTTTTGGTTTTATGATTTTTTTGGGATTGCTTTTTGTTACTTTGGGAATTTTGGCAACCATTAAAGTCACACCGTATGCGACTTATACAAATAAAAGATATGGGTTCTCTGTAAAATTTCCTGCCTATTGGAAACCAGTTCACAATCCTGTTAATGGGGCGATTGTTGTTTTCGTTTCTCCCAAAACTAATAGCTTGGATCTTTTGCAAGAAAATCTCAATGTCTCGATTAAAGACATGTCCGAAGAGATGACTATTGACTATCTTTCAAAGATGATCGTCGATCAAGTTGTTGGGACTTTTGGAGAGCAATTGGATGTTTCGCAATCGATTCCAATTTCTTTAGCGGGTAAACGTGGGTATCGTTTTGCTTTTTCTGGTTATGACCCAAAGATTCCAAATCCGATCCAGTATGTTGTTGTTTGGACGATGGTTGGTAAACGTATCTATATTTTGACTTTTACTGGTTTAAAGAGTGATTATCCGCATTTTGAAAAGAAAGTAAATACCATGTTTCGGTCGTTTAAGTTATTCCCGCCGGAAATTAAGTGATATTTTCCCATGAGTGAAGAAATCCAAGATCAAAATCATGTTCAGCCTTTATGCTCGGTTTTTGGGCAATGTGGTGGCTGTCAGTATCAGGATATTTCGTATGAAAGAGAGTTGATACTGAAAGAGGAATATTTAGAGAAGCTTTTTTCTTTGCAGGGGATTATTCTTGAGGAAAAACTAAATCCGATTGTGCCTTCGCCGACCCCTGCGGGATATCATTATCGTTCGCGGTTGGATATGAAATTTCTTAAAACTCGCGACGGCAGAACGTTTATGGGTTTTTCTCCTGTAAATGGAAAATGGATGATCGAAGTTGATCAATGCCCGATTGCGATGAGAGCGATTTCTGACTTTTTGCCGCAATTAAAGCAACAGGCTGTTGCCAAGTTGTTGCCTAAATATCGCAATGCAAATTTGGTTGTCAAAACTTCTGACGATGGACGTGTTCTGTGGGGAGGAATTGGTCGGCGTTCACTTAAACTTTTGCCGGAGGATTTTTTGTGGACGGTCATTGACAGGAAAAAGATTTTTTATTCGCTGGATACTTTTTTTCAAGCAAATCTTGCAATTTTACCGGCTGTCATAAAACAAATTAAAGATTTAGATATTCTCGACGATAAAACAACTTTTTATGATCTTTATGGCGGGGTGGGGTTTTTTGGAATTTGTCTGGCGGATGCGGTTGCAAAAATTATTCTTATTGAAGAGAATATCCATTCGGTTAGAATGGCTGAGTATAACAAGATCTATAATGGACTTAATGATTTTGAAATTATTTTAGGTAAGGTCGAGGAAATTTATCCGGAGCTTTTGCAAAAACCTCAAAGCAGCCGGCAGGTTGTGATGATTGATCCGCCGCGTCAGGGTTTGGCTTTGTCTGTTGCGCAAACGATGGCCCAGACAAAGAAGGTCGATAGTCTTTTGTATTTGTCTTGTCATCCACAGTCGCTTTTGAGGGATTTAAAAATCTTTATGCAAGAAAATTGGAAAATTTGCAAAGTTATCCCGTTTGATTTTTTCCCACGGACTAAGCACATTGAGACGCTGGTAGTTTTAGAACCTTGATATTCTTGGCTAAAAAGCGATTTTTATAGCAGTTAAGTTGTAAGCCAGATATATTTTGGTACAATGAAAGCTCTTAATGTTTATTGTGTTGGCAGAATATAACCTTTGGAAAGGTGTAATATGAAAAATCTCGACGCTATCTTTAAACCTAAACGTATCGCTGTCATTGGAGCATCCAATGATCCTAAGAAAATCGGCCATCAGGTTCTTAAAAATATCATTGAAGGAGGCTATCAAGGCGAGATTATCCCGATTAATCCGTCGGCCACCGAAGTTTTGGGGCATAAAGCTTTTGGATCTTTGACGCAGGTGCCCGTCGGGGTGGATCTTGTTATTATTGCCATTCCCGCGCCTTTGGTATTAGCCGCGATGCAAGAGTGTGCAAAATGCCAAGTGCAGGCGGTGGCTGTCATTACCTCCGGTTTTGGTGAAGTTGGAAAAATTGCCGAGGAGCTTAAACTCAAGGAAATTGCAGATAAGCATAATATGGCTTTGTTGGGGCCAAATATTTTTGGTATTGCTTATGCGCCTAGTCGATTAAACGCCAGTTTTGGGCCTAAAGATATTTTCCCCGGGAAAATTGCTTTTATCACGCAGAGCGGCGCTTTGGGAATTGGTTTAATGGGTTGGACTGTTATGAAAAAAATTGGGTTAGCCGCTTTAGTAAATGTTGGCAATAAAGCGGATATCGACGAGCAGGATTTGATTGAATATTTTAATAAGGACGAAAGTGTCAATGTGATTCTTCTCTATATGGAGGGGATCAAGGATGGTAAGAAGTTTCTTAAAACAAAAATTCGCAAGCCAACCGTTATTTTAAAAGTTGGACGTTCAACCCGTGGGGCGCAAGCGGCCGCTTCCCATACAGGTTCTCTCTCGGGAGCAGACAAAATTTATGATGGGGTCTTTAGTCAATTGGGCTTTTTACGCGCTGGCACGTTCACCGAAGCTTTTAGCTGGGCGCGGGCTTTGTCTTTACCTTTGCCGACGGGGGATGACACTGTTATTATTACTAATGGTGGCGGAATTGGTGTTGCAACAACCGATGAATGTGAAAAATATGGAATTAAAATTTTGGATGATCCAAAGTGGCTTGAAGAAAAATTCCGCTCAACGATGCCGGATTTTGGCAGTACAAAAAATCCGATTGATGT
>CAZNNZ010000056.1:7284-10080 GCA_964574575.1 uncultured Planctomycetales bacterium | reverse complement strand
GCATGTCTCGACAAAGTCGAGACGTGCGGGGTTAATCCTTGCGGTAAACCGCAACTGGAGGCAAATTTTGCATTTCACTATTGTGCGCGACGATACGTCGCGCAATGGGTTGTAATGCAAAATTTGGGATTAATGAAAAAAATTATATTTATATTTTTGTTTGGGCTTTTAACTTTTCCAGCTTTAGCTCTTGAACAAACGTCTTTGGCGGATTTTGAAAAAGCCAATGGCGCTTACCGTGACGGTAAATACAAGGATGCTATTGCAACTTATGAGCAGTTTCTTTCTTCGGGCGTTGAGAGTGGGCCAGTTTTCTATAATTTGGCGAACAGTTATTTTAAAAATAAAGAGCTTGGCAAAGCGATTTTAAATTATGAACGTGCACAAAGACTGATGCCGCGCGACGCGGATCTTGCCGCTAACTTGAAATTTGCTTTGTTGTCAGTTCCCTTAAAGGTTGAACCGACTTTGAGTTTTATGGAAAAGATCCTTAGTCCGCATGTTCGCTTTTATACTGCCAATGAAATGGTTTTCATTTTGGCTTTGCTTTTGGCGCTTTTGGCCATGGTGCATTTGTGTGGCTTGTACTTTAATTGGCCGTCCAGCCGTTGGGTTATGGCGGTTTTGGGTTTTTGTTTTTTGGTTTTTATGATTGGCTTTGTCATGAAGGTTAAATTAGAAAAGGATGCCGCAATTGTTATTAAAGGGACATCAGCACGTTTTGAACCTAGCGATAAGGCGACTGTTTATTTTGAACTTCCCGAGGGCCAAAAAGTCTATTGTCAGGTTAAGGAAGGCAATTGGATTAAAATACAACGGCTCGACGGAAAGATTGGCTGGGTTCTTTCAGAGGGAATTGAAAAAATTTAATGGCGTTTAAGGGGTGCACATGCGTTTTTTAATCCCAAATTTTGCATTACAATACAATACGCGACGATCCGTCGCGCATAAAAAGAGAATTGCAAAATTTGCCTTCGGTTGCGGTTTACCGCAAGGATTAACCCCGCACGTCTCGATTTTTTCGAGACATGCGGCCCTTTGGGCAGATTTTGCTTGGCCTCGCAGGAGCGAGGCTAATGCAAAATCTGGGTTAAAATTAGCTTTAACGGGTTTTGTACTTAATGCAGTCAGTTTTGTTGGCGTGTTAAATGCGGATCAATCTTTTTTTGATTATTGCAGTAAGGCGTATTTGGAAAATTCGCAATGCCCTTTGAGTGTTTGCCAGCTTGAGTGTGCAGATAAAACAATAGCAACTGAATGTCCTAAAATTTGTATCCCAAAAGATTGTGTGACGATTAGCGCCGAAAATTGCCCCAAAGACTTTTGCCGTACTCAAATCGATTGTTCAAAAAAAACGACCTGCCAGTCTCAAAATTTAGTTGATCAAATTCCTGAGTGTGGGTCGCTGGCTTATAGCGGGCAAGACGTCGAGTGTTGCAAGGGGCTCATTAAACGTTGCGGCTTTGATTATCTCGACGGAAAATGCAATATGGAAGGTAAGAATACTGCGTATCATCTGTCCATCTGTATTCCTTGTGGGGATGGCGTCTGCACCAATTTTGAAAATCATTGCAACTGCCCGGAAGACTGCAAAAAAGAAATCATTCCGTTAGATTAATTCAACAATCTTTTTGACCTGCCACTTGGAATTGACCCAAAGCCCGGTAACAGGATAGGAAGAAAAGAGTGTTTTGATTTTTTTGGTTGCGGCGATGATCTGGTCTTTGTGTGTTTCGTAGGAGACAGGATTTCCGCGGCAGTCGAAATGCCCCACGACAAAAATATGCGAGGAACGATTAGTTTGCGTCGAGATTTTGATACCCGTTAAAATCGATTCCATTTGTGCATGTGGCCGGGTTAAAATACCGTCCATGCCCGGGCCGGAGATAATGTCGACATACTTGACTTTCGAACTGCGGCGTATCCAGTTGATGACCGGAATTTGAATGCGGCCGTCCATGCAAGTTAAGCAGGTGGCGCGATGATCGTCTCTTAGAGTATATTTTTGCACTTTGGTCATATTTGTTTAAGAAACTCAATAATATTTTCTGCCGCCCTTTGGCTTGCTCCGCTTTCGCCTAAGGACAGTTTAACTCTTTCTAATTCACTGCGGATATCGTCAAACTCGTCGGGATGCTGATAGATTTTTTTAAGTTCGGCGGCGATTTTTTCTCCGCTAGCGTTATCTTGAATGCATTCGGGAACAATTTTTTTGCCGGCCACGACATTGACCAGCCCAATATACGGGATTTTAATCAACGCCTTGGCTAAAAAATAAGTTAAAAAAGAAGTCTTGTAAACGATGACCATGGGTTTTAAAAGCAGGGCGGTTTGGAGGGTAGCGGTGCCGGAGGTGACCATGCAAAGGTCACAGGCATTAAGCCCGTCGTGAAAATGGCCGTCTAATAATTTGATTTGAAATGTTTGCTTTGACAAAAAACTTTCAAACAATTCTGGGGTAAGGTTTGGCGCTTTAAGAATAAGAAATTGAAAGCGCGGGTCTTCTTTGTACATAATCTCGGCGGCATTAAGCATTGGGGGCAAAAGTGACTCGATTTCTTTTTGCCGTGAGCCGGGCAGAAGGCCTATTGTAAATTTATCCGCAGAGAGACCAACTTTTAGTAAAGTTTGTTCACGGCTTTGCGTTATGGCAATTTCATCAGCCAGCGGATGGCCAACAAAGTCAACATGGACACCGCGCTGTGCATAAAATTCTTTTTCAAAATCAAAAAGCACGAGCATCCGATCGACATTCTTTTTGATAAACTCGACGCGGTTTTCTTTCCAGGCCCAAAC
>CAZNNZ010000056.1:0-7274 GCA_964574575.1 uncultured Planctomycetales bacterium | reverse complement strand
TTATGTAATAAATAACTTTCACGCCTATTTTTTTTAAACGACCGGCTAAGCGCAGATTAAACCCCGGATAATCGATGAGAATAACCGCGGCGGGTTTACGTTCTAGAACATTTTTAAGAAATGTGTTAAAACAGCGGCGAAATTCGCTGTAGTGTTTAAGGACTTCAAAAAAGCCAACAACCGCCAAGCGTGTTAAGTCTTCGTCAATCGCAACGCCGGCATTTTTCATTTTTGTTCCACCGATTCCCGAGAAGCTAAGGCTCGGGTCCAAATGTTTGAGCGCTGCAATCAGTGCCGCAGCGTTGCTGTCTCCCGAAACTTCGCCAGCGACGATCATCAGATGTTTTGATCCTGTCGACGATTTATCGGGTGCGTGGGGTAGATTCATTTTTAGATTTTGGTAAGACTCGCTAATTTGATTCGCTCGGCAATTTGAGTTTGGGCTTCTTTGATGTTGGCACAAATTTTAAGCGCGAGCGCAAGAGCATCACGGCCTTCGACGCCGGAAACGATCGGCGTTTTGTCGTCGCGCACACATTCGACAAAGGATTTGAGCTCTTCTTTGAGAGGTTCTTCTTTTTGAATGGGCAGTGCGTGTTTGGAAATAAGCTCCCCGTGTTTGCGGTAAATAAAAGCTTCTTGCTTAATGTAGTCCAGAGAAATATAGGAGTCGACGGTAAAGATACGGATTTTGCGCATGACCTCATCCGACACGCGGCTGGCTGTCAAATTACAAACACAGCCGTTTTCAAAAACAACGCGCACACTGGCGATGTCTTCCAGCGAAGTTAAAACATTAATCCCGACGGCATGGAAGTCTTTGACAGGGCTATTATTTATTCCAAGGATAATATCAAGATCGTGAATCATCAAATCCATAACCACGCCAATGTCCAGCGAGCGGTTGGGGAATTTGTTGAGCCGATGGCATTCTATGAAAAGTGGATGTTTGGTAAAATGTTTAATCGCCATAAATGCACTGTTAAAGCGTTCGACATGACCGACTTGCAGTTTTAGACTATTCTTTTGGGAGAGCGCAATAAGTTCATCCGCTTGCCGCACGTCCATGGTAATTGGTTTTTCGATAAATGTGTGGATGTTGTGTTCAAGAAAGAACTTTCCGATTTCGTAATGCAGGGTAGTAGGCACGCAAATGTTGACGGCATCAACTTTGCCGACAAGTTCACGGTAGTCTTCAAAGAATGGGACGTGATAATGCCGTGCAAGCCGCTCGGTGCGGTCTTCTTTGACGTCACAGACGCCCACAATATTGACAAGATTTTTAAGTTCAGAATAAACTTTCAAATGGCGGGAGCCTAAATGTCCGATTCCGATAATAGCGACGTTTATTTTGCTCATGATGTATTTAACTTTTATAAGGAAATCCCGTAAATGATGTGTTCACTTATAACAAATTCCTCGACAAAAGTCAACCTGCATGCTAACATCACGGCAATATTATTTACATAAAGTCCTCAAGAACTAAGACTTAAAGATAAAAATCCTGCATATTTAATGAAAAATTATTTGAAACTTTTGGGGTTCTTAAAAGAGCAGAAGCGGCTTTTTGCGGTCGCGGTTGTGGCTTTATTTTTTTCGAGTCTCTTTGAAGGTGTTCAGTACACCCTTTTTGTTCCGCTGACGGATCGTATCTTTAATAAAAAACAAATTGTTTTTCCTAATCAAGTTCCTAATTTTGTTCGGCACGTCGTTGATAAGCTCAACACCATGGAACCGGCGACTCTTTTGGCGCTTCTTCCGTGGACGGTCGTGCTGCTTATGGTCATAAAACACATCTTTACTTATTTTAGTTCTTATCTGATGAATGACCTTTCTCAGCGCATAATTCGTGATATTCGCGACAAACTTTATGTAAAAATTCAAAGTTTTTCGCTGGATTATTTTAGCGAAAGACGTACCGGCGAGCTTTTGTCGAGGATTACCAATGACGTTGCGGTCGTCGAGAATGCGATATCTTATGGGGTGACCGATCTGTTTCGCCAGACGTTTTTGATTTTGATGTATGTCGCGATTGCGTTTTCGATTCACTTTAAAGCGGCGTGCGTGATCTTTTTTGTTTTGCCGCTGATCGGTTGGCCGTTAAGCCGTATTGGGGCTAAGTTGCGCAAGCTTTCAAAACGCACGCAAGAAAACATGGCGGATGTTAACTCAATTCTTTTAGAGACGATATCCGGCGTGCGGGTTGTCAAAGCTTTCGGAACCGAAAATTTTGAAATCAACCGTTTTCGCGCTAAAAATCAAGAAGCGTATAAGCTGCGATTAAAGTCGGTCAAGCGGATTTTGCTTATGAATCCGATTACCGAGCTTTTTGGCCTTTTTTGCGGGATTGCGATTATTCTCTGGATGGGCAAACAGGTGATGGATGAACAGCTTTCCTTTGGTGTTTTTGCATTTTTTTTAAGTTCGATTTTGCTGATCATCAGTCCTTTAAAGAAGCTTGGCAACGTGCATGCGATGACACAGCAAGCTTTGGCTGCTAATGAACGGATTTATGATGTTTTGGACGAGGTGCCGACGGTGCAAGAGAAGCCCGACGCGTTTGTCCTGCCGGTGATCCAAAAAAATATTAAGCTCGAAAATATTTCGTTTCGGTATGAAAGTCAAGGAACGGAAGTTTTAAGAAACATTAATTTGGAAATTAAGGTCGGTGAGTTGGTTGCAATTGTAGGCCCCACGGGAACCGGCAAGACGACTTTGGCGAATTTAATTCCACGTTTTTATGATGTGAGTGCAGGGCGCGTAACAGTTGATGGCAAAGACGTCCGTGACGTGACGTTTGGATCTTTGCGTGCACAGATTGGCATTGTATCGCAAGAAAATTTCCTCTTTAATGATACCGTCGGTGCTAATATCGCTTACGGCACACCGCAGGCGACCCAAGATGAAATTGAAAAATCGGCAGAGCGTGCCTTTGCCCATCAATTTATTATCAAAATGCCCGAAGGTTATGCCACTGTTATTGGTGATCGCGGGTTTCGGCTTTCGGGGGGAGAAAAGCAGCGTATTGCCATTGCACGGGCAATTCTTCGAAATCCTCCTATCCTGATTCTTGATGAGGCGACTTCTCAATTGGATTCCCAATCTGAAAAATATGTCCAAGATGCTTTGGACAAATTGATGGTGGGGCGTACGGTTATTGCGATTGCACATCGTTTATCGACGATCAAAAAGGCCAATAAGATTGTTGTTTTAGATAAGGGAAGTATCGTCGGGTTAGGTCCACACGAAGAGCTTCTTAAAATTTGCGGTCTTTATAAGCGGCTTTATGAGACACAATTCCAATAAACCCGGATTTTGCATTAGCCAAGCTCCTGCTTGGCCAAAGCAAAATTTGGGATAAAGAAGAAAAGTAAATTTTTTCTGACAAATCTCCAATCCTTGGCTAAGATTAAAGAAATTCAATCTTTCAAATGAGGGCTCCTTATGAAAAGAATTATTTTTGCCGTGGTTTTTGCTTTAGCCACTGTGATGTTTAATGTAAACTTTGGTTTTGCCGAATTAACGCCTGATGAAATTGTCCAAAAAGTCGATGAGGTCCGCAATCCAGAACTTGATTACCAGACGGATGTCAGGGTTGTTTCCTATAAACCTAATCGTCCTGATTATGCCAGTCGTTATGACGTTTATATTAAGGGAAAAAATAAGACCATTGTCAAAACTCTCGAGCCCGAAAATGTACGCGGCCAATCGCTGTTAATGAGAGACAATGATTTTTGGGCTTTTTTCCCCGAGGTTTCCAAACCAATCCGTATTTCTTTGCAACAGCGTTTAAGCGGGGATGTTTCGAACGGGGATATTGCTCGCACTAATTTTTCGGGCGATTATTCGGCGACACTTTTGCGTAAAGAGCAGATTTCGGGAAAAGATTTTTTTGTTCTCGAACTTAATTCTCTGCGTGATTCTACAACGTATGGCAAAATTATCCTCTGGGTCATGGCTGAAAATTATTGGCCAGTTAAAGCCGAGTTTTATGCGATTAGCGGACGCTTTCTTAAGACTTGCTCTTTTGAAAATTATAAGACGATGGCAGGCAAGCTGCGGCCATCGAGACTTGTTCTTCGGGATGCGATTGTTAAGGGGCAGTATTCGACTATTGATTATGATCAAATGAAAATTGTCGAGATTCCTGAAAAGAATTTTACCAAAGAATACATGAACAAAATGTCCCAGTAATTATTTGTTTTTGTGAGGAAAACAGTGAGAGCTCTCAAAATCTTTTGTTTTGTAATTGCATTATTTCTATTTTTCCCCTCTTATGTTTTAGCCCAAGAACAATCGAGCGCAGGTGACGATTTCGTCATGCCGGTCATAGTCGACAAAAAAGTCCCCAAGACTTATATAGAGAAGATGCTCATCCGACTGGGAGAATTTGAAAAAGACCTGCGTCTTAAAGAAAATTATTTGATTGTCGAGGATCACTTAGCTGCATTGCATAAAAATTATACGGACTTTCAAAAAGCTCTGCATCTTCAAATCCATGGAAGTTTGCAAAATCAATCTGCTGTGCAGATTTATGACCCTAATCGTGTTACAAAATTAGCTAATCAATTTTATCTTTCTGGTGCCGGTGAGGTTTCTTCGCAGATAAAGTATTTTGTCTCAGGCCGTTTTAGGTATGATTCTGTTTTTTCTGTTTCTGACCATTACAGCGACAGCGTTGAGTCCGACGAAGAACAAGAGCTTGATTTGCGCGATACGTATGTTGATTATTCTGCTGGGGATTGGGATTTTCGCTTGGGAAAACAACAGGTTGTGTGGGGAGAGGCGGTAGGTCTTTTTTATGCCGACGTTGTCAACGCGCGGGATTTGCGCGAATATATTTTACCGGACTTTGAGTTTATCCGTATTCCGGAATGGGGATTAAGCACCGAATATACAAAAGAAAAATTCCACTCTCAAGTGATTGTCTTGCCGGGCGTTGAATTTGATAAGACGGGCTTGCCGACGTCTAACTTTGCTTTTCCATTGCCTCTGCCGAATAGCAGTACATCTTATACTTATCAGGATCCTAAAGAGCCGGATTATGGTTTTGATAACAGCAAGGTAGGCACGCGCTTTTCATATCTTTACAATGGTTTGGATTTAGGCGTTTTTTATTTGCGCAGCTGGACTTCGACGCCTGTGATGTATCGCACGATTAATGCGGGAGTTTATGATTTTAAGCCGGACTATGAACGCCAAGATATTTTTGGTATGACGTTTTCTAAAGAGCTTAACGATTATGTTTGTAAGGGAGAGGCGGTTTATTATCCGGATGCGTATTTTCCTGTGTATGATCCTGCGGATATCGACGGGATTAAAAAATCCGGGTATGTGGATTACTTGATTGGTATTGATCATACTTATTTTGATCGATGGGAGACAAATATTCAATTTACACAGCGCTGGATTATGGATTATGACAAAACATTTATGAACCAAGATGAGTTTAGCAATGGTTTTTCTCTGCGATTAAGCCGCGAATGGTTTAGCAAAAAGTTAACGACCGAAGCTTTGGCTTTGGTTGGTTTTGCCGGACCGGATTTTTTGTATCGGCCTAAAGTTAGTTATGCACTAAGCAACAGTTTAAAAGTTGCTGTTGGTGCGGATATTTTTTCAGGGGATTCTTCGGGTTCTTTTGGGTATTTTCGCGACCAAAGCCGCTGGTATTTGGAAGTCACGCATAAATTCTGAAAGAGTGGTTAGGGGTTGGTGATTTGCGTTTTAACCGTAGGGAACGGTCGCGACCGTTCCCTACAGAAAAATAATATAAGGTTTATTCCGTAAGGGCATGACATATATTCCGTAGGGGCGTATTGCAATACGCCCCTAAAATTTTCAATATTATGAAAATTTCTTTTATCATTCTTTTTCTTTTTCTCACCGCCCCCGCGTTTGCTAATAATTTGACGATTTCAAACGTCACGATCGAAGACCGAAATGCGTCGGCTAACACCATGGCCGTCCAATTTAATATCAGTTGGGACCACAGCTGGCGAAAACCGGACGGCCGTCATGATGCCGTGTGGGTCTTTGTCAAACTTTATCAAAACTCCACCGCCCCATGGGTGCACGGCAAGCTTTATACGGCAGGCACTAATCCAACCGGTACATCGCCGGGCACTAATTCAGATTTAAAAATCGTTGTACCGACTGACAAAATCGGCGCGTTTATCTCACGCACAGCGACGGGCAGTGGAACTTTTTCGTCCCAAAAGGTTCGATTGGTCGTCGATTATGGCAGCAGTGGACTTGCTGATACTGACACGGTACAAGCTAAAGTCTTTGGCATTGAAATGGTTTATGTCCCCGAAGGGCCGTTCTATATTGGCGGTGAAACGCATGACTTGAATGAAGCTCCTGGTTCGCTGTATGGGATCGATGATGCATTCATTTCTGTTTTTAATTCTGCCGGAACCTTTCAGTGGTCAAAGCGTTTGGGTGGGACGAATACCGATTATGGTATGGCTGTAACTACGGACATTTTCAATAATGTTGCCGTGGCTGGAGGTGTTGATCGTAATGCAGATTTGAGTGGGGATGGGGATACGGCAGATTCAAGTGAAAGTACTGGGGGGGTCTATGCAGTGACGGATGCGTTTATTTCAGTTTTTAATTCAGCTGGGACTTTTCAGTGGTCGAAACGTTTAGGTGGGACAGATAATGATTATGGTTATAGCATAACTACTGACAGTGTTAATGACATTGTTGTAGTTGGAAGCGTGTACCGTAATGCGGATTTAAACGGGGATGCAGATACAGCTGATACGAATGAAGCAACTGGTGGGGTCTATGCAGTTGATGATGGGTTTATTTCTATTTTTAATTCGGGGGGAATATTTCAGTGGGCCAAACGTTTAGGTGGGACATTGAGTGATTCTGCTGCGGCTGTTGTAGTAGACAGCAGCAATAATTTTATTGTGTCGGGGAGCATTCTCGGTAAGGGTGATTTGACCGGAGATGGAGATACAGCTGATACGAATGAAAATACGGGTGGGGTCTATGGGAGCGGCGATGCATTTATTTCCGTTTTTAATTCGACTGGCACTTTTCAATGGTCTAAGCGTTTAGGAGGAACGGGTTTCGATTCTGGCTACGCTATAGCTAGAGATAGTGTTAATAACGTTATTGTAGCGGGAAATATTGAAGGTAACGCGGATTTAAACGGGGATGGAGATACGGTGGATACAAATGAAACAGGCGGTGGGGTATACGCTGGGACAGTTGTCCAGAAAATTGTGTCTGAGCTATTTTTCATGACGCGAATCTTTGGT
>CAZNNZ010000055.1:0-10359 GCA_964574575.1 uncultured Planctomycetales bacterium | reverse complement strand
TAGATGAAAAAGGCAAACCATTCGCAAGGATGGGACGCAAAGCTAAAGGGTCCCGGGAAAAGTTCGACGGGATAGCCAGTTACCATCAGCACAAAAGCTATGTATCCTATTCTTCGTATGGCGGAGGATAGGATTCTTTATTTTAGGGCGCGAACAGATATAAAAAAACTTGTAAGTATAATTGACACGGAAAGGAGGTGTGTTACGATTGTAACAAGTTAGTTAACCAAAGGTAAAGGAACATCGAACAAGCGTTTTACACAGAGAATAAATTTTGTAAACCGTTATCATTCATTATCTTCCACGGTTTATTTTCTGGGTAAAGGCTTTAAAGAAAGCGATGTCGACCTTTATCGAAGAAAGGAAGGAAGATCATGAAAATGAAATTCAATCGTAAGGGGTTTACACTCGTTGAAATTATGATCGTTGTCGCGATCATAGCCCTCTTGGCCGCAATTGCAATTCCGAATTTGCTAAAAGCCAAGATTTCAGCGAATGACGCATTGGCAAAAAGCACGTTGCGCTCGCTCTCCACTGCTTCTGAGACTTTCGCAACCGCTAACACTGGCAATTATCCGTCGGACATTACGTCCTTAACGGGAGCTACTCCGCCGTATATTCAGGTTCCGTATTGTGATCAGCAAAATTCTGGTTTCAGCTTTACTTGTACGATGGGAGTAGGCGCTTATACGTACGTGGCCACACCTGTGACGGTTGGGACTTCAGGGACAACGACATGGACAATTTCTACGGGGGGTGTTTTGACTCCGTAATTTGTAAAAGTCGTTTGACGTGTTTGTCTTAATAGGAAAATGGGGGGCCAGTCAAACGGTCCCCCTTTTTCTTGAAGATAGAAAAGGGTAAAAGATGATGGTACAGAATATAAAAAAATTTCGCAGGGTTTTATCGACGGTAAATGGTTTTACTTTGGCTGAATTAGTCGTTGCTGCCGGTATTTTAGGTGTTGTGGTCGGAGGAATTTTGGTCAGTTATATGCGTTGCATGGAACTTAATGAAGCCTCGCGTAATAAATCTTTGGCGATTAAGGCAGCGCGCGATCGGATGGAAGTTATAAGAACTACACCGTTTGCTAATCTGATCTCAACTTATCACGGTGTGACCTTTAACGTGACGGGTTTTACGGGAAAAGGAATTAGTTATGTAACAGCGGTGGATGCTAAAAACATACAAATTGTTGTTTCAGTGAGTTGGAAACAAAAAAATGGACGGGTTTATGGCGAGGATAAAAATTTAGATGGCGTTCTTAATGCCGGTGAAGATAAGAATTTAGATGGCAGGCTTAATTCACCGGTCGACGTTTCAACGCAGATTTTTGATAGGAGTTGATGGCGATGAAATTAAAAAGTTTGAAAGGTTTTAGTTATGTCGAGCTTATGGTCACTGTTACGATTATTGCTTTAATGGCCGCAGGCGGATATGCCGCTTTGTCGTCGGGTGAATCTTCGTGGTTTACAGCTGAGGCAGGTATTCAGGTACAAGAAAGTTTGCGGCAGGCTCTTGATCAAATGACGGTAGAGTTGCGTCAAAGCAAGTATTCAGAGGTATTGGTAACAGATGGCCTGGGGTTAAATAGCACAGATATAATTAGGTTTAGCGTGCCGGTTATTTGTCACACGGGGGATAGTTTATTGGATGTTAATGGGGATGTGGCGCATTGGGGAGCGACGACAAAATGGGGATGCCGGGACGCGCTGTGTATGGATGCAAATAACACGTGTTCATCTGTTGAGTATAAATACATTCAATATATTGTTGTCAGCGGTAATAAATTGGTTCGTCAAGTTTGGCGTGATACAAATACTATGGTGCGACAGGATACGATTGCTAATAATATTTCAGATTTTCAGATAATAACAGCTGGCCCAACTTTGCCAGTATCGTTAACACTTACAGCGCAAGTCAATTCTGTTTTAAATCGACAAATAACGGCTGTTGTACAAAATAACGTTGATTTTAGAAATAAATGAAAAGGCGGTGGTTGCTATGAAAACAAAGATATGGAATCGTTGTTCGAACGAAAAAGGTATGGCGCTGGTGATTGTTCTTATGATTGTTATGGTTTTTGCTATTCTTGGAAGTGTCTTCGTGGCGCGAACTGTTAATGAAAAAAATGCGGCTGAGCGTGAAAAACTTTTTAATCAGTCATCTTATGTTGCCGAAGCTGGGGCTGATGCAGGGCTTGCAAAGCTCGACGGGCTTATCAACACAGATCTTCTGAATACTGTTAATGCGGCGAATCCGAATATTTTAGGGAATAAAGCACAGATATTTGCAGCTACTAATAATGGTTTGGGTTTTTTGATTGATTATGTTAAGTCCGGTGGTGTCGCTCAATTAACTTTAAATGGCGCTAAGGCAGAATATTCTTCTGCGACGGTTGGATTTGGAGCGGGCACCTATAATTATAAAATCATTCTAACGCAAAAATCTAATCCTATTACAATTGCAACAGATATGTGGGATTTCCCTTATTATTATGAAATTCAATCAACTGCAACGGTTGCCAGCGTTTTGCGTAAAGTTCGTTTAAATGGAGATTTAACTGTGCGGGTTCAGCGGGATAATTTTGCGAAGTATGCGCTTTTTACGGATCATCATAGTTTGCCAAGCTTTGCAACAGTTTGGTTTACGCCGGGAACATCTTTTGCTGGACCACTTCACACAAATGAGCGCTATAGTTTTGCGTTTAATCCTGCAGGGATTTTTGATGGTGTAGTGACTCAAGCTCATAATACCGCACGGTTTTATAATAGCGGTTTTCCATTTTTGGCGGATGCTGATAACAATGGGACGGTTGATGTCCCAATATTTAACAGCGGATATACTCGCAGAGCTCCTCTTATTGTTCTTTCATCCTCGGTGGCTCAAGCCGATTTGGCCGATCAGGCTAAAGGAAATCAAACTATTAGCAGTAGTGGAATTCATGTTCCTATTTCGGGAACGACACTTGTAGGAGGTATTTTTGTAAAAGGTAATCCAGATATTACTTTGGGTGTCGATGCTTCTAACAATGCAAAGTATACGATTGTTTTAGGGGGAACAACTAAGGTTATTACAGTAAATAAAAATACAAATCAAACGACGGTGGCTTCCACCCCCGGGACAACAGTTACATATACAGGCATTCCCGATGGCGTTGATAATTTGGGGACAATTATTTATGTTGATGGGACTGTTAATAAGTTGCATGGTATAGTTCAGCGCGATACAGAAATTACGGTATCTAGTCAATTCGATATTAATATCACGGGTGACATCAAGTATCAAAATTATACTCCTGCCGTTGGAACGCCGGGAATGCCGGGGTATGTTCCTCCTAATGCTAACGGAGAGACAAATTTATTGGGTCTTGTCGCTTGGGGGGGGGATGTGAACATTGCTACAACTGCCCCTAATAATATTGAAATGCATGGCATTGTTATGGCGCGAAATGGAATTTTTCAAGTTACTAATTATAATTCGGGCGCTCCGCGTGGAATTGTAACGCTTTTAGGTGGTGTTATTACGCAGTTTTATGGGGCGTTTGGTTTGAGTGATGCTGCTACGGGAACGCTTGTTAATGGGTATGGACGCAATTTTGTTTATGATTCGAGAACTTTGCTAGGGAAAGCGCCACCATATTTCCCGAGCATGAAAACTTTTATAGCTTTTACTGACGACCTTACTGATAAAGTTTCTTATCAGGATGGCGGTTTTTAAATCCTACCAAATTAGTTTATATGAATAATTCAGCGGCGAGCTTTTTCTTTGCCTTAATCGGTATTCTTTTATTTTTAAGTTTTATCTTAAATAAATGGATTAATAAAGAACTTGTTGAAACAGTTAAGCCTAGTATTGTTGCTTCACATAAAAAACCCGAGCCGCCAGCTCAGCGACCCGTTGTTAAAGAATATGATATGAACTCGGATTATCCGCCATCTGCACCGATGTTGCCAGAAAAAGTTGTGCCGATTGTAAAAAATCAGGAGCGGGTTTTGGATAAAAAAATTATTTATGAAATGCCCACAAGTGATAAATTTCTGTTACAATGACTTCAATTATTATGTATATGTGTTTTTTAAATAGAGCAAGAATTAAATAATTTGTAAATGTTTTAGCTAAATAGTTTTAATCTTTTTTGTTTATGGCGCAATTAAATAATCTTTTCTCTTCTTTGACCAGCAAGTTTTTCCCTTCTAAGTCTCTGCGGCCGTCCGTCGGTTTGGATATCGGAGTTAGATCTTGTCGTATGGTGGAACTTTTAGCTCGTCCCGACGGGTATGAGCTTCTTTCTTTTGGCATCGAACCTATTGTCGGCGGTGACGTTGTAAAATCTATCCGTGCGGTTATCTCTAGGACTAGTCAGCCTAACCTTACGCCGGTCAGCGCTTTAAGAGGAAAAGGGACTTTAATCCGTTTTGTTGATATGCCTAAAATGTCTTTAAACGAACTTAAGCGTTCCTTTTCATTTGAAGTCGATAAATATTTCCCTTTTCCTAAAGACCAGATATTTAGTGATTGTTATATTCTTGATTCGCAGGGCACGGATAATAAATTGCCTGTTCTGGTTGCGGCGGCAAAAAAAGAACTTGTTAATGAGCGCATTAAACTTCTAAATGAGGCAGGATTGCAGGCGGATTTTATTACCTTAAATTCTATTGCGGTTGCAAATGTTTTTAATGTTTTGGGGACACCGCAAGTGCCCAGCGAGATTGTAGCACAGGGTAAAAAGGCCGTTGCTATTTTGGATGTTGGTGAAATTGTTAGCAATTTGACCATTCTCGTCGATAATCATCCAAGATTTAATCGTGATATTTTTATAGGCGGCAGGGATTTTACAAAAAACATCAGTAGTGTTTTACGTATAAATTTTGATGAAGCAGAAAAAATTAAGCAGAATCCCAAGGAGCGTGCCGCAGAAGTATCTTCTTGCATTGAATCTGTTTCTTTTGATTTGGTTTCGGAAGTGCGGCTGTCTTTTGATTATTTTACGACGGAAGCAAATCTTGCGTTAGGACAGCTATTCTTAACGGGCGGGGCAACGTCTATGGAGCAATTGCAACAGATTCTTTCAAAGCAATTGGAAGTGCAAACAGTTTGTTGGAATCCTTTTGGTGTTTTGAAGTTTGGTTCGCGCGTATCTTTAGAGCAAGTTAGTGCAAGTGTCGCTCATTTGGGAACGGCTTTGGGCTTGGCGTTGTATTCATAAAAGGTAACTATGATTGAGATTAATTTAGTTCCAGAAAATATGCGAAAAACTCGTCGGGCGCAGGCGCCGGCGGCCAGTGCGAAAGTTTCTACTGGTTTGCCACAGCACGTTGTTTTTGGTATTCTTGGCGCGTGGACGACGTTTTTGATTATTCTTTTGTTGGTTTTTCAAGTTTTTCTTGCAACACAAATTTCGAAGCGCAATAAATTAAAAGAAGATCTCGCATCTATGGATCAAGCGCGCGAGAACATTGAAAAAATCAAGAAGGAAATGAAGGAACTCAAAGAGCGTGTAAAAACTTATGAAAAAGTTATTGGTACGACCACGACTCTTTGGGCCGAAAAACTTAATGAAATTAGTGATAACTTGCCGCGCAGTGTTTGGTTGACGAAGGTAGCTCTTGAGGCAAAATTTTTTATTGTTGAAGGCAGTGCGGTTTCTAAGATGAAAACAGAGATTGCGGATATTCATGCATTAGTAGGTAAGTTAAAAACCAGTAAAAGTTTTATGGCGGATTTAAAGAATCTTGAGCTAGATATGATTAAGGCTCACAATGTTGAGAACCTTTCCGTCGCAGATTTTAAAATTAAGGCAGCATTAGCAAAGTAAGAAATATTTATGGCAAGAATTACTCAAGATAATATCAGTGAAGAATCTTCGAAGTTCATTTCAAAGCTTAATGAACAAAATCCTTTCCTTATTGTTTGGCTTGCCGCGGGAGTTATTCTTGTTGTTTTTTATGTACTTTTTTTTCAGGCTAAAGTCAAAGAGACGACAGTTTTAAGCGCAGAGATTGGTAATTTGCAGCAGTCTTTAGATCAGACTAAGAGTGATTTGCAGAGAATTAAGCAATATAGTCAGGAACTTGATAACTTGCGCACAAAAATAGAGAATTTTAGCAAAAGAGTAAAATCGAAAGATGAAATTCCTGTTGCCTTTGAAAAACTTTCCCGTTTTGCTGCAGATAATGGTGTAAAAATTGAGCAAATGATGCCCGACGAGGCGCGCAGTGAAATTGTTTTAAGTAATGCTGAAGGCAATTTTGTTGCGATTCCTGTGATTATTGGTGCGCGCAGCAGTTATCATGATTTTGGAAGGTTTGTGGATAAGCTTGAAGATGCTGGAATTTTTGTTGGAGTTTATGATTTTGGCATTATGACTAACCCCACTGACAGTAATCAGCATTTGGTGAAACTTGTTTTACGTTTGATTATTTTTGAAAAAGTTGAAAAAAATGATAAGCCGGAGAGAAAAAAAGGAAGGGTGATTAAGTAAGTGATTTGGACTTCTCTTAGAACGACATTCTTTTTTGTGATTTTTGCATTTCTTCTTTTGTGTGCAAAAGATATGGTCTTTTCTAGTCTGGTTGTCGTTACAACAAATTTTATCTACGATGATCATGGCAAGCGTGACCCTTTTTGGTCACTCCTAGGAAATCGCGGAACAATTATTAATTTTGATAAGGATATTCAGGTTAGTGATATGGCTCTTGAGGGGATTTTAGTGGAACCGACTGGTGGAAGTGTTGCTATTATTAATGGCAATATTGTTAAAGTTGGTGATAAAGTGGGGTTTTTTATTGTTAAAGAAATTCAGGTAAATGTCGTTATTTTGGAAAAAGGCCAAGAGATTGTTTCTTTAAAATTAAAGAAGGAGGAATGACATGTCAAAGATTTTAATGGCGGCATTTGTCGCTTTGCTTGGGGTGGCTACGCCTCTGCTGGCGCAAGAAAATTCAGAACAGGTTGTAGTAACTAATCAAATGGCGGCTGAGACTCAACCTGAATCTGCCAGCGCAGTTGTCAAGAGTGATGCTGCTGTAGAAAAAGTTGATGTTGCCGAGGGTGGCAATGTCAGTATTGATTTTCGCGACGCGGATATTCAAAATGTCCTTCGAATCCTTTCTTATAAAAGCGGTATTAACATTGTGACTGGCCCAGAAGTTACAGGACTTGTGACAATTAAACTTAAAGATGTTCCATGGAAACGTGCTTTGGAAGTTGTGCTTGAAACGTATGGTTACGGCTATGAATTGAAAGATAATATTATTACTGTTACAACAGTTGATGGTTTGAAAAAACGTCGTGAAGACGCTACTCTTTTGGCAGAGCAGGAACCCTTGGTAACTAAGACGTTTATTCTCAATTATGCAAAAGCTGCGGAAGTCATTGCTTCTCTTGACAAAATGAAGACGGCTCGGGGATCAATTAATTTTGATGAGCGAACAAATACTTTGATTGTCCGAGATCTTTCTAGGAATATGGATCTTATTGAATCTGTTGTTAATGAGCTAGATCGTACAACACCGCAAGTTTTGATTGAGGCGAAAGTTGTTGAAACGACGCTGGATAATACAGAAAAACTTGGTATTGATTGGACTGTTAAAGTTGGTGCTGGTGGATCTAAACGTCCTATGACGTGGCCGTTTACTGCGCATTCGGATAATAAATATTTGAAGGCCGATGATTTTCCCGGGGCGACGGAAACAGATTTTTCTTATGGGACATTGAATTTTCAGCAATTGTCAGCTGTAATGGAGATGTTGCGACAGAGAACAGATACAAACATTTTGTCTAATCCTCGGATTGTGACAATAAATAACAAAGCCGCAAAAATCGTCGTAGGTAGCCAGTATCCGTTTCCCCAGTATACCTATAATGATCAGCAGGCAAAGTATCAGGTTAGTGGTTGGGAGTATAAGGATATCGGAGTTATTTTTGATGTAACCCCTCATGTTAACCATGCTGGGTATATCACGCTTGAGCTAAGGCCGCAAGTGACTGCCATTTTGGGTTATGTCACCGTGGAAAACGCTTCAGTCCCGCAATTAAGTATGGAAGAAGCGAAAACCAGTGTCATGATAAAAGATGGCGAAACTTTGGTTATCGCTGGACTTATCAAAGACCAGGTCGGTGATACCAAAAAGAAGGTTCCATTCTTAGGGGACATTCCTTTGCTTGGGCTCTTGTTTCAAAAAACTGAAAAGGTCGTCTCTAAACAGGACCTACTCATTTTTGTGACGCCTCACATCATCAATAACGACGAGACAAAGTCCCCTCCTGCAAACTAAAGTAAAGGGAACCGCAAGTCTTTTGAAGAAAAAACTTATCCTTATTTTAGGATAACTGTATTTTCTTGAAGAGTCGCGGTTTGGTCTTTTTTAAATTTTAACTTTTATACGGCTTTTCCTTGAATTTACGAATAATTATCAAGGAAAGCAGTATAATGTCCAAAGGCAATGATTTAGATAATTTCAATTGCATAAATTTATTGCGTTTGGGTATACAAGCGAGGTGTGGAGTGTCACGCGAAATTTTGGTTCATATCGGCCCCGGCGAAACGCAGGCGGCTATCATTCAGGACGGCCATTTGGATGATTTTCATCTGGAAGTCGGACATCATCAATCTATCTTAGGAAATATTTACAAGGGCAAGGTTGAATCTATTTTGCCGTCGATCAACGGTGCCTTTGTTAATATTGGTCAGGAAAAAAATGGGTTTCTTTATTTAACGGATGTTGTTGCGCCCCAAACAGCCGATGAGCCGGCAGGGCCGATGAAAATTATTAAAAGAATTTTTGGTCGCAAAGAAAAGAAGGATCCTGCTCTCCAAGCTCAAGCGATTCCCTTAAAACAAGGTCAGGAAATTTTGGTGCAAGTTGTTAAAGAACCTTTTAGCACAAAGGGTGCACGCTTGACCAGTCATATTTCTTTGGCGGGGCGTTTTGTTGTTTATATGCCGCACGATACGCACGGGGGAGTTTCTAAAAAGATTGAAAGTCACGATGAGCGTCAGCGTTTGCGCGGACTATTGGAGGGATTTGATTTTGTGACCACTGGCGGCTTTATTGTTCGCACGGCTTCCCATGAAAAAGGAACGCAAGAGCTAACTCGCGACGCGCGTTTTTTGTATAAAATTTGGCAGCAGATTTTGAGGCTTGCAGAGCAAAAACAAGCCCCGGCTTTGATTTACAAAGAATATGATTTGATTTGGAAAATTGTGCGCGATTATTTTACGAATCAGGTTGATAAACTTATTATTGATTCTGAAGAAGAATTTATTAAGGTCCGCAAATTTGTCGCAAATTTGATTGGCAAAGAACAGGTCGAAAAAGTTTTTCTTTACAATGAACCGACGCCACTTTTTGAATCTAAGGGTGTTGCGCAAGAATTGCACAAAATTTATGATACCAAGGTGATGCTCAAATCTGGCGCGTATGTTGTCATTGAGCCGACGGAAGGTTTGACTGTTGTTGATGTTAACAGCGGAAAGTTTAAGACCCGTGCAACACCGGAAGACGCCGCTTACATGGTCAATATGGAAGCCGCAACCGAAATCGCACGTCAACTGCGCCTGCGGGACATGGGTGGGATTATTGTCATTGATTTTATTGACATGAGTCGCGAAGGCCATAAACGTAAAGTTATTGAAACGCTCGAACAAGAATTAGCGCGCGATCATGCTAAGACGGAAGTTAACCGGATTTCACCTTTGGGGTTAGTTGAAATGACCCGTGCTCGCACCGGCAAAACTTTGGAAGCAATTTCTTTTGAAGCGTGTCCGTATTGTGATGGCCGTGGCAAGATAAGGATTGAATGACCTTTGTTCGCCCGGGCGTTGGCCGCAAAGAGACTTGCGCCGTCGAAGAGCTCCGGCATCAAGTCCTGCGGCCAGTTGGCCGCAAAGGACTTGACAATTCTTTATATTCTGTTTAAATACTAGGTTTCACGGGGATAAAAGATTATTAACTGTTAATGAGGTAATACTATGTACGCGATTGTTCAAATTGGGGCCAACCAATACAAAGTTGAGGAAGGCGAAACGATTGGTGTTGGAAAAGTTCCGTCAGAAGAAGGCGCAACCGTTAGCTTAGATAAAGTTCTTTTGATTGCCGACGGTAATAATGTTACCGTAGGTCAGCCGTTTGTTGCGGGTGCAAAGGTCAACGCCAAGGTTGTCAAGCAAGCTTTAGGCGAAAAAGTCGTAGCTTTTAAGTTTCGCAAACGCAAGGATTCTATTCAAAAAATCGGTTACCGTCAAAAGATTACGGCCCTTAATATCGTCAAAATCTCCGCTTAAAAGTTAAGCTGGCGGTTTTTTACCAAACCCAAAGGTGCGGTTATGGCGTTTGTTGATGAGGTCAGGATTTT
>CAZNNZ010000054.1:3738-10468 GCA_964574575.1 uncultured Planctomycetales bacterium | reverse complement strand
AATGCACAACATCACCAGGTTTTAATTCAAGAGAAATTACAATTGCCGCTTGGGATGCAGAACGTTGAAAAGGCAAGCGATAAATCTTTGGTTCGTTATTATTAATGGTGACGGTGATTGTGCGAATATAATGCTCACGCAACTCTACCGTCGGATGTTGCATACTAACGTCAAGCGTTTTTTCATCAGGATTATATTTTAACTGCAGATCATACGGCGGCGTTGCAAAAGCTAATGGAATGGTTACAAACAAAAAAACAAAAACTAGAAAAACTTTTTTCATTTTTTGGCTCCTTGAATATTCTGGCTGGGCAACAAACCAGAAGTCATCCCTTTTAACTTCTCTAAGTAATTACGCGTTTGTTTATAATCCCCGACAAGCCGCTCAATTTCCTCAAAATCTTTTTGACTCGCAGAAAAATTCTTTTGAGTATATCGCACCACAGCATTCTGATATAAATTCTCAATACCTTTTTGAAACTCAGTACTCAAAAATTCTCTTTCCTGAATAATCATAACCTTACGTTTAACAACAGCCTTCGCTAAATCTGTTTGCATATTCCTAAGAGATGGCTGTTTCTGAAATATCTGCTCATGCAAATGCACAATGTTCAAATCCCGACGAGCTTTAAAACTTTCGCGGGTGTCCTGGAGCTGTAAATCATCAAAATATTCTGCGCTAGATTGAATTTGCCGTGAAACTTTCGCAAAAGCCGGAGAAATCAATCCAAGGAAAGAAACAAAAGAAACCAACAAAATCTTTAGAAAATAATTCAACATAAGTTAGCAAAATTGAAATTTAACCACTTAACAAGTCATAAGTCTAGCGCAAACAAGCATTGTCCACACATTTTTTATTAAGATGAAAAAAATACCGATTTTTTGAAATACAGTTGTAAAGAAACGGGCCCAGAATATTTGCGCCCGGGAAATACACAAAAAAAATCAACGGATAAAGCATTGGCAAAAGCCAGGTCACACGTCGAAATGCAAAAAATCCACCGTGCAAATTTCCACACGGCTCAATCAAATAAAGCTGACTATGCACTTTAGCAAAAGTCAAATCCCTGTGCAGCAAAGTCAAATCACCCTGCGTATGATAATCAACAAAAGTCAATCTCGCAAAAAGATCCATAACCTTTAACATTTTGATACTTCCAACACAAAATTGGCAATGCCCATCATAAATCACTTTAACCGTCGGTGCAGAACAAAAAATGTTTTGCCGCTCTTTAACCCATGCAAGAATTTTTTCTGGCGCCACAAAAAGCAACAACTGCGCTGGGAACAAAAAGAAAAATATAGCCGGAACATCTAGTGTCAAAATCAAAGTTGCGTGGAAAAGAAATCCTAAATATATCCCGGTCAAACGCGTTGAAGGATTAAACAAAATAAACGGCATAAACAATTCCACCAAAACAATCACAATCCCCAAAGCATAACAAACTGCCGGGTGGGCAGCAAAGAAATCACGCAACAAAAAATACTTTGTCACACCCTGATCAGGAGTAATCATCAAATAATAAATAGGATTACCCGAAAGCCAATTTCCCTGCGCGGTAACTTTATAAAGCCCCGTATAAAAGTATGTAAAAGCAATTTGTATTTGCAGCAGCCTTTGAATAAAAAACGGCCGACGACTCAAATAAGCATTCGCATCTTTTCGCAGGAGACTATCTAGAGAAAAATAATCACCCGGATAAGAAGTCAAGCACATCAAAACTAAAGTCACCAAGAGAATATCCCACGACAAAGTTCCAATAGCAAAAGCATTTAAAGCATAAAAATAATAGCATCCGCCAGTCATTACAATCGCGCTAATCTGTGTCAAAAATCCAATCAAAAAGAAAAACCACGCAATCGAAAATATCACCACAGCACAAATAACGACCAAATCAGGACTTCTCACAACAAAATCTAAAACTGCCGTCGTAAAAAAATTTGCGTTTAAGACCTTAAATGCACCCGCCAAATAATTTTCCTTTAAACAAAAGAAAGTCGGAAAAACATGGGCCCCAACTGTCAGAGCAACGGGAATACGGAACAACGCCAAAGAAAATGACGGGCGCTCATTTAAAAATAATTTATCCCAAAGACTTTTCATATTATAAAGGACATTGATAGACCGGCACTTGATAACGTTCAAAACGCGAGTGCATTAAAGATGGATATTCAATCTGCGTAATAATAAATTTTTCAAATTCAGGAAATTGCTTATGCAACACCTCACAAAAACTTTTGCGAACGCCAGGAATAAGCACCGTACTTAAGACATTGCGATGAACCATATCAAAACCAACAAAACGGGTTTTGATAATCTGATGCGGATCAATAAACTGGGCAATACCATTTCTAACCCCATAAACTTCCGTGTAAACAGCGACATCATCCACACTATAAAACATAATCCACCCCGCTGGTGGAAAAAGAAACTTCAGTTTTGGCAAGGGCTTCAAGAAAAACGGCTGCAAATAAAAATGGCGCAATGATTCATAATGAAAAACACAAAGCCAAAGCACGACAAAACTGCTGATAAAAATATTTCGAATTTTTTTTGCCGGCATAATTTCTTAAACTGATCGCTTTTATTTGATATCTTTTTCACCAAAAACCTGAGCCGTAAATATTTCTATCCTGGTCGCTGGGTCTTTATAACAATTGGCTGGCAAACCAGCTTTTTGGGTACAAAGCTCTGACAAAAATCGCTCTTTGCTCCACTTTGTTTCCGTCGCGACCTGCGGTAAAAAAACACCATGCGCATTGGCCTTGCTAATAATAACGCCATGAACGCCAAGGACAATTTCACTGACATCTTTAATCCTAAATGGCCGAGAAAGAACTGAAATCTCCAAATCAATACTATTTAGTTCATCAACACTTACCGGCTCAAAACGCCGATCTTGACTGCACGCAGCAATGGCCATGTCCCGAACTGTTTTTTGCAATGGCTCGTCACTAACAATATGCCCAATACAACCACGCAATTGTCCATTTTTGTGTATAGTCACAAAAGCCCCTTCGCTAAAAGCCAGTCGAGAATCATCAATCTTAACTTCTAAAATATTGTTTTTCTCGACATATTGCTCAATCGTCTGGCGCGCAAACTGTAAAAGTTTTTTCTTTTGTTCTTCGTTTAAATTCACAGCATTACTTTCTTTTTCATTAGCACCTTTATAAAAAATCACCGACCCATAACCAACAACGCGTTCATTGTCCCCAGTAACATCACCGGAATGAGCGTATTTTAAAATTTGCGCCGTAAGCCCACAGCTTTTGGCCAAAAGCAGTGCAGTTGTCACAGGAACAAAACCACACATTTCCTTAACACCTAAACGACACTCTTTATAAAAACTTTGGGCATCAAGTTTTTTTATACTTTCAAGAGAGGCTAAATCCATCGCACGAGCTGTTTTTTCGTCGTGATAATGCGACATATCCGTGCTAACAACAACTAAAACATCTTTTCGATCCCCAATGAGCGTATCTATCGCCTTTGCTAATTTCTGACAATTTTCAAAACTCATTTGACCTAAAATGACAGGCACAATCTTAAAATCACTAAAAGTATTTTGCAAAAACGGGATTTGAACCTCTAAGGAATGTTCTTTTTCATAAGCTTGGCTATCAAAAGAAAATTTTGGATCAAAAGCGATTAATCTTTGAGTAAATTCTTCATCGACAGAAACTGTCCCAAGAGGCGTCTGAAATCCACCTTTTCCCCAGACAGAGGCACCATCAAATCCATAAAAATGACTAGGCGCCAGAATAATAATCGTTTTAAATTTCTTTTGACTAACCGCTTTAAAACTATATCCTGCCACTGGCCCTGAATAAACATAGCCAGCATGCGGAGCAATTATGATTTGGACATCTTCTTCGATTGGAATAACATCAGCGGATGAAAGATACGTCTTAAGTGCGTTTGATAATTTTTGCGGATCAGCGTCATAAAACTGGCCGCTAACATTAGGAGATTTGATATTTTGGGCAAAAACTGGTCGCGCCATCATAGACAAAAAAATAAGAATGAAAATTACACGCCGCACAAAATTATTTTTCTGATTTAAGAAAATATTTATCTAAACTCCAAAATGAAGAATGCTCAAGCCCACGCAACAACATCCAGAAAAACAACCACAAAAAGAAGTCGAGAATAAGAGTTTGATGAATATCCGAAGAAAAAAGACCCCCAAAACAACCACAGGAATCAATGGGCAGTTTACGAATCAAAGCCTGTGAAATAATAAGGATAAATGTAAAAACAATAAGCAAAAACGAGCGCAAGATCCATTTAAGCCACAAACCCAAAACCAAGAATAGCCCCAAAAGAAACTCAATCCACGGAAAAATACGGGCGACCATTTCTTCTAAGATCGCCGGAAAAAGCTTATAACCCTGCACGACATAAAGAAAATTTTGATACGGTTCAAGAAGTTTATCAATCCCAATGGCAACAAAAAAACCACCAATTAAAACTCTTAAAACAAAAAATCGAAACCCTAAGTTTTTTGGAATCTTCACATTCGCTCTTTGGTCTAAACTCATGGTTTTTCTTGACTCCTTAATACTTTAATTACTGAAAACTCTTCTAGCCTTGTTTGTAACGATTTTGTTCCAACAACCATTTCATGATTGACAAAATATGTTGGAGTCGACACAACAGCGCGCATCTTGCCTTCTTCGACATCCGCTTGTATCGCTTTTTCAACAGTACTATCTTTCAAACATTCTGTTAACTGGTCTTTGTCAACACCCGTTTCTTTGGCAATCTGTTCAAATGCCGACATAGGATCAATCATCGCAGCCCACTGACTTTGCCGTAGAAGTAAAAGATCCATAAAAGGCCAAAACTTTTCCTGACGAGAGACACACTCGGCAACGCGAGCACTCAAAAGTCCATGTCTGTGCATTGCCAGCGGGAAATACCGCAATTCCAAATAAATCTTATCTGGATTCTTCTTTAAATAATCGTCTAAAAGTTGATACCCTTTTGCGCAGGCAGGACATTGAAAATCAATAAACTCAATAATTTGAAGGTGAGCTTGCGGATTACCTTTGGCGCGACTTGGAAGCTTTTCAACCGAATCATCCTTCGCAACAATAGGCGGTTGATTTACCACAAATCTTAACCCCAAAATCAATAACACCGAACTTAAAACCACCAGAATAGTTAAACTTTTTTTAGAAATTTTAGCCATTTTTACACCGCTTAAAATTAATTTTTAAGAACTTGGCACATTCTAACACAAATCAAAAACAAAATATCCTCAGATTGATAAAATTTTGCTCGAATATCCCAGTTGATGTAATTCTTGCTGTGTCCGCGACCCTTTGGCAAAAATAACCCAATCTTTAGCAATTGCCCCATAATCCGAAAGGAAATTTCGTACCGCCGATGGGCTTGTAAAAATAATCTGATCAATCTTTTGCGTCGGCAATTGACGAAAAAGCGGTTTAGTGTTTTCATAAACGACAAACTCTATAATCTTAGCTTGAGCTTTTGTCAGCTCTTGAGACAAATAAGGATTTGCGATTGACGAACGCGGAAAAACAATCCTTTTACCTTTAAGTTTAAGAGTGTTTCTCATAACTTTCAACAAGCCTTGGCTAGTTTCATCTTTCGCAACCAGCCGAGCACAAAAGCCATAAAGATTAAGTTGTTTTTCTGTCTCTTGGCCAATCACAACAAAATCTTTGCTTCGCAAATTCTCCAATAAAAACTTTTTTGTCACAAGAAATTCAAAAAAATATTTAACACCGCAGCGACTGGTCAAAAGGACAATATCGGATTTTTTAATATGTTCAAGAAAAAGCGGCGGCTGTTGGACTTTAGCGGCACTTATCGTAATCATCGGAAAATGAATCAGCCGGCCTAAATGAACGTACTTTTGCGGATAGGTCCCCGTATATAAAATATTTTTTTCTTGCCCAGATTTATTCAGATAAAAAGAAACAGTTTTACCAACGATAATCAAGGCCGGTTGTTCTAACTGGCAAAGATTGACCTTCTCTTTAATATCACAAAGCTCGCCAACAATGACTTGTTGGTCAACACGTGTCCCTTTGGAAATAATAGCAATCGGTGTACTGGCAGACCAATTCTCTCGGCGTAAAGCATTAAGAATCTCATCTAATTTAGTTAAACCCATTAAAAACACCAACGTTTGCACTTCGGGTATTTGAATTTCACACCTCTTGTTTTGGTCTTCACTTTCACCATGAGCGCTTAAAAATGCAACCGACGAAGAAATTCCCCGAGCTGTCAAAGGAATTGCTAAACTTGAAGGAATTCCCGTCGCTGAACTTACGCCCGGGATAACCTCAACATCGATATGGAAAGAACGCAAATACACAATTTCATCGGCCCCACGACCAAAAATAAGCGGATCCCCGCCCTTTAGACGAACGACATTCTTGCCTTGCATGACCGCATCTTTCAAAAGTCCCGACAACTGACTTTGCGGCAAAGTCGCCTGCCCCTTTCTTTTTCCGACGCTGACTTTTTCTGCAAAAAGCGCGTAATCTAAAATACTTTTATCGACAAGATAATCATAAAAAACAATGTCTGCACCTTTGAGAGCCGCGAGCGCCTTAAGCGTTAAAAGCTGTGGATCCCCCGGGCCAGCACCGACGAGAAAAACCTTCCCATATTTGCGACGTTGGTCAATTTTAGAAAAAAGTTTTTCAAAGTCACTGTCATTCTCACGACCGACTACTGCTAACTGACCCT
>CAZNNZ010000054.1:0-3728 GCA_964574575.1 uncultured Planctomycetales bacterium | reverse complement strand
AAATCTTAAATCTAGAAATTTGAATGTTTCTCTCGTTGCTTCATACGGCAAAATTTCCTTAATCCGCTTTTCTAACCCTAAACGTTTTAAAGCGCACGTCGCAAGAATCAGCGCATCAATCTTACCTTCATCAAGCAATTCCAAACGCTCACCAATAGTCCCACGAATATCAACAATTTTGACCGTCGAATTTAAAGCTAAAATTTGTTCTTTACGCAACAAACTGCTCGTTCCAACACGACTGCCAACCGGCAATTGCAAAAGCGTTGTTTTCCCAACCCAAGCGTCAGTCTCATCCAAAGACTTTGTCAAAGCAAAAATTTTTAAGCCCGCTGGCAAATCTTTGGGCAGATCTTTAGCACTATGAATCGCAACATCAATTTTCATCCCAAGCAGAGCTTCATCTAAAGTATTGCTAAAAAAATTATCACAAGATTTGTCTAACAACGACGAGGTTTTATCAACATCTCCTTTCGTTTGAAAAGTCATAATTTCATACGCACTTCTTCTACCAACTTTAGCTAAAAGCGAAAACACTTCCCTGACCTGCGCTATCGCCAAGGGACTTTCCCTCGAACCAACTTTAAGAATAATTTTATCGCCCGTCTTCATAGGAAAAATATATTAGCATAAGCCAATGTAATCTTTTGAATTTATTTGGAAGTTAGCTTTTACAGAAGGAAGGACTTACTCTTCTAACATCTTTCGAATCGCCGGCAAAGCCGCACGAGCTGCATCTTCGCCGCGCTTGATGAGTTCTTCAACCTTATAAAGTTCATACCAATTGATGTAGCTTAAATCCGGATGAATCACAACATCGGCAGAACGGCCGCTCTGCAAAGCAATAACATATTCGCTAGCCTGTAGGGTTCTGACAATGATATCGGAAACGTTTGGATTTAAGAGACGAGAAAAAAATCGCCCCAATTTAATAAGTACATATTTTTTTGGTGCAGACAAAAAAGTAAGCTTGTCATCCTCGGCAATTTGACGTTGCTCTTCTAAATACCCTTTCATGACCTGCTCTGGTGACTGTAAAACATTGACCGCAATAATTTTCTTCGCTCCACTTTGCAAAAGAACATTTGTCGGTAAAGGATTAAGAACTCCTCCGTCGATAATCCAGCGATCTCTCATCCGCACCGGTTCAATAACTCCGGGAATCGAAACACTTTGCCTAACCGCATCCACCAAAGAACCGGATTCAAGAACCAGTTCTTCTCGGCGCAGAACATCATAAGCAATAATCTTAAGTGGAATACGAGTATCATAAAAAGTTTTCCCCTCAAGGCCTCGAGTATTAAGCCAACTGACTATCTTTTTGCCACCAATAAAAGCCGCAGGAGACATAACAGGATCACAAAGTAATTTCCAAATATCCAAAAACTTTTCAAAGTCCCTGGCAATAACTTCAATGCCTTCTGAATTCTTTCCGCTAACCCAAAACGCAGCTATCAAAGCGCCCATACTGCTGCCCGAAATCATATCGATAGGAATTTTTTCCTGTTCCAAAACCCGCAAAACGCCAATATGCGCAACCCCCAGAGCAGCTCCACCTCCTAAAGCCAACCCGACTAAAACTCCGCTAATTTGTCTGGCAATACGCCTAACCTCCATCGCATATGGGCTATTGGGCCACGGTAAACGAATTGTCATCATCGTACAATTTAAAACCGTATTAAGTTCCCCTAACTGCATAAACGGAAATCGGGCATAAACAGGATAATCAATTTCATGGCTAATGCCTGACAAATTAGCCGGAATAATTTTTTCGTTACTCATCACAATGACTTTAAGAAAATCCGGATTAAAATTTTCTTTCATTCGCTCCGTCAACTCATTAATCAAAAGACTAATCGTCTTAAGATCCTCAGGCTGATCTTTCGTCAACAGATGAACAACATCCGACTGGGTCAAAGTCTTAAGGACAAGCGCGTCTTTTTCCGTCGGCAAATCAACTACTGCAAAATGATAATCCGAAACAAGCGTTGTCACAAAATGACTAATCGAATCAACTAAAACCTGATCATGAGAATCAAAAACAACATTGAGCATATCAATATTTAACTGACTACGCACAATGCTCGCCTGCAATTTTTCATAATCATCGGCAATGTCCTTAAGCGCAATGGGCGGCTTTAACCAAAACGGAGCCGCATCATCAGAAGAGGACAAAGTTTTTTCACCTTCCAAAGGATGAATACTAACCAGAATAACTTTACGATGAGTTTGTTTTTCTAACTCTAAAGCCAAGTTAACCGCATACGTCGAGCTGCCGGTTTTATGAATAGGGCTATAAACGGAAATAATCCTATGTTCGACATTTTTCTTAGTCGACAACATCTTGCTGCGCAGCTGAGCCGAGAGTGAATGGCTTAATTCAACGCCCAATTGGGGCATAAATTTCAAGATATCCTCAAAATCATCTTTAGCGATCTTAATGATCGTCGAATCATTAAGCGCTTCATAAGTTGAGGTGTGATTTTCATTCGTAAAAAAAGAAATGATCCCAAAAGGCATTCCCCGACGGAAAAACTCAACATCTGTTTTTCGCCGCCCACCACTGACGCTCGAATAAGCCTGTACACGCCCGGAAACCAAACAATACAAGGCATCCGGAGGGTCCCCTTCTTTTCGAATCGTCTCACCTTTTTTAAATTCAACAACCTGCACCCGACGGGCAATGCGCTGCAACGGATACCAACCCACATTTTTAAAAAGTGGGATTTGCTTAAGAAGTTTATACCGATGGACAGTAGATGCTAAAAGAACCATACTTTAGATAATATCACTTTCAAGCCAAGCGTAATTGGCTTTCATCAACTGACGGCTAACTTGAACATGTTGACGATCACTATTTTTTCGACCCGCGCTAAAGCCTTTTTCAATACGTTTGCGGGCCTCACGACAAAAAAGGTCTGCCAAATCAACCGCATTAGCAGAAACCTTTTGATCATTTTTCAAAGACGCCGCATACGAACAGCTGGCACAAATCGCAAAAAGATCTGCACTAATATTAACCAACCGTCCTAAAATGCCTTGTTTGGCCTCAAGTTTTTGCTGATATTTAAGCATCGAAAAAAATACCTCACGTGCCAAACGTTTGCTCGCCCGACGAGCATAAAGAACATGCTGCTGCAAAACAGGCGGCAACCCTTTAAGATCAGCACTTGACGAAGGCAAATATAGTTTTAACAACCACAGCGGATAATATTTTGCAGCTGAAAGTAAAGCCTTAAACTTTTCTGCAGGAGTTGTCCGCGAACTTAACAAAGCCTTGATCCGAGTTAAATGAGGGTCGAGCGCTTCCCGAGCAATAAAAAGATGCATAATCTCAGAGGTCCCCTCAATAATGCGATTAATGCGAAGGTCGCGCAAAACCCGCTCAACCGCCCAAGGCTGCATCCCACGTTCTTTAAGAGAAGATGCACTCTCATAACCTTGGCCACCACGAATCTGCAAAGTTTCATCCGCGACTATCCATGCATGTTCCGTCGAGAAATATTTTGCAATCGCCGCCTCTAGACGAATGTCTTTCTTTTTATCATCCGCCATCGCCGAAGTAAGCCAGCTTATCGCCTCAACCGCAAACGTATGCGAGGCAATATGTCCCAACTTTAAAGCAATGCTTTCATGCTCGCCAATCACGCTGCCCCCTTGCTTACGAGAATTCGACCACTCACGAGCGACCTTCATACACCACTTCATTGCTCCAGCCGAAGCTGCTG
>CAZNNZ010000053.1:0-10543 GCA_964574575.1 uncultured Planctomycetales bacterium | reverse complement strand
AGCCCAACGGATTCCCCGTCCGCCTCAGCCGCACCCTTGTTGCCCGCTTCCATAATTCCGGGGCCTCCGCCGGTAATAACTGCAAAACCTTCCTTAACTAACAAAGACGCCGTCTGATCAGCAAGCTTATAATAACGGTCTGTTTTTTTAGTCCGCGCAGAACCAAAAATACTTACCGCATCGCCGACTTTAGACATTTCATCAAATCCCTCGACAAATTCAGCCATAATACGAAAAACACGCCATGGATCTTCCATTTTAGTCAGTTCATTGTCGAGCTTTTTCCTTTTTTTGTTCGTCATCTCAACTCCTTCTACCAACGTAATGGTTTTTGCCATGCTTCTTTTAAATCATCAATATGTGCATTGACACACGCCTTTTTATCGAGTCCATAAATTAAAAATTCCGGCGTTTCTTCCACACGGCCAATCAAGCCCAGCGGCAAACCTTTCAAAGCCTTTTCAAATTGCTGCTGTTTTGCTGGTTCAACCTCGACGACAAAACGCGAATGCGATTCAGAAAACAAAACAAAATCATTGCGCTTCATATTTCCTTTAACCGGCACACAATCCAAGCGCGCCGTTATACCAAAGCCACCGCTAAAAGCCATTTCCGCTAAAGCCACACCCAGTCCGCCTTCTGAACAATCATGAATCGAACAAACCAAACGCGCCTTAACCGCGGCTGACAAATTTTCAAAAGTCTTTAAAGCTGTTTTAAAATTAACCTGCGGGACAGTATTGCCGACGGCGTTATGATTTGCATAATAAATCGAACCGCCTAATTCCGGCAAAGTACTTCCAACAACATAAATAAGATTACCGCTCTTTTTAAAATCCATCGTTAAACAACGATTAACATCTTCAATAATACCAATGGCAGAAATCAAAATCGTACCCGGAATCGCAATAGTTTCTTTACCGACGGCAAATTCATTATACAAACTGTCTTTCCCAGAAATAAAGGGCGTGCTAAAAGCCATCGCCGCTTTATAACAACCTTGGGCACAACGAACCAATCCACCTAAACGATCCGGCTTATCAGGATTTCCCCAACAAAAATTATCCAAAAGAGCCAACTCTTTAAGATCTCCGCCGACGCTGACGATCTGGCGAATCGCCTCATCAATACAACCGGCGGCCATCCAAAATGGATCAATTTTCCCGTAGCGAAAATTAACACCATTAGAAATTGCAATCGCTTTTTTGCCGCCTAACTTTGGCAAAATAACTGCCGCATCCGACGGACCATCAGCATTTTTGCCAACCAAAGGCTTAATAATGCTCGCGCCTTGCACCTCATGATCGTATTGGCGAATAATCCACTCTTTGGAACAAACATTCAAATGCGAAAGTGCCGCAAAAAGCGCGGGGTTTAAATCTTTAGGTGCAGCAAATTTGGGCTCTTTATGTTTTGGCAAAATCCACAGCGCTTCTTTGACAATATCGGGAATCCCGTCGTGCAAAAAGGTCATTTCAACATCACAAACCATCAAATCATGAAAGTAAAGCTTAAGCCGCTTATCTTTATCAAACTCTCCTATGACGGTAGCTTCAACATTTTCATCGCTAAAAATTTTTAAAAGCTTTTGAACATTCTTTGGCGGCACGGACATAACCATGCGCTCCTGCGACTCAGAAATCCAAATTTCGCTGTAGGACAAACCCTGATATTTCAAAAGAACTTTGTCTAAGTAAACGCTCGCGCCTAAATGCTGGGCCATTTCTCCGACGGCGCTCGATAACCCGCCAGCCCCACAATCGGTGATCGCCGAATAAAGCCCCAAATCACGCGCTTTTAAAAGAACATCCAGCACTTTCTTCTCTTGTATAGGATGCCCAATCTGAACTGCTCCAGAGGAAACAACTTCGCTTTCATCAGTTAGCTCGCCAGAAGAAAAAGTCGCGCCATGAATCCCGTCACGTCCCGTTGCCCCGCCGACAACCACAATCAAATCACCAGGATAGGTTTTCTTTTTTTCCATGCCCTTTGGAATAATCCCGACCGTACCGCAAAAAACCAACGGATTACCGACAAAGCCCTCATCAAACAAAACCGCCCCATTAACCGTCGGGATTCCCATCTTGTTGCCATAATCGCGCACACCACTGACAACTCCTTTGACAACACGTTTTGGATGCAATGTACCAGCGGGCAATTTTTTAGAATCGGTATCCGGCGGAGCAAAACAAAAAACATCCGTATTGCAAATCGGTTTGGCACCTAAACCAGTTCCCAAAATATCGCGGATAACGCCCCCAATACCCGTATTAGCTCCACCAAAAGGTTCCAAAGCACTGGGATGATTATGCGTTTCAACCTTAAAACAAACATGATCATCTTTATCAAACTTGATAACCCCGGCATTATCATGAAACACCGACACGCACCAAGACTTGTTTAAACCATAGGTCGCTTTGGCAATCGTGGACTTAAGCAAATTATGAATAATCGTCGTCTTAAATTTTGAGCCCTCTTTAACACGATAACGGATATTTCCGCGAAAAGTCTTGTGATGACAATGCTCGCTCCAAGTTTGGGCGACAGTTTCTAATTCGCAGTCCGTCGGATTTCGGCCCAATTTTTTAAAATAATTTTGTATCGCCTGCATCTCGGCCAAATTTAAAAACAACTGGCCTTCTTTGCTTAATTGCAAAAGTTTATTTTCATTAGCACTCAGAAGATCGACTAAACAAACATCAAATTTTTTGGCAGGATCTGTGCTTACTTTAATCGGCGCGGCAAAACCTTTGACCAGATGTTGAATGAGTTTATTAGAAAGGACTTTTTCGACAATAGTTTGAAGTTCGTCTGGAGAAATTTTTCCCTTAAAGTGATACTGGCGCGCCGTGCGAACACTCTCAACAGTTTCAATGCCCAAATCACGAATACCTTTTAGCGTTGACTCTTCAACAGGATCCATAACTCCCGCATTGTAAGCAATTTCAACGACGTGATCGCTCTGTTGCGAGGCTAAACTATACTCATGGGCCGGACAAAAATAATATTCTTGGGTGACTTTATCGGTAAGAAGTTCTGAGGCAATAAGCTCCATTTCAGATGCGCTTAATTGCCCGCTTAAAACATAAACCTGCACGATGCGGACTTCGTCAATATCGCGCAAAATAAGATCCGCGACATCTTTTTTAATGCCTTCTGCCGCAGGATCCAAAATCCCTGCTTTATCTTTTATTTCCGCACGCCAAATCATAGTGTGGGGATTTACCGGCTAACTCTGCTTAGGACCTCTTGGTAGGCTTCTTCAATATTTCCCAAATCTCGCCGAAAACGATCTTTGTCAAGTTTTTGGCCAGTCTTGGCATCCCAAAGCCGGCAAGTATCTGGTGAAATTTCATCGGCCAAAATAACCTTACCCTTATATCGGCCAAATTCCAATTTGAAATCGACTAATTGGATATTTAACAAAGCAAAGAATTTGAGCATAAGCTCATTGATTTTTAGAGTAAATTTTTTAATCTGTTCAACTTCTTCGTCGCTGGCAAGCTTAAGCGCCCGAATATGCGTTTCATTAATCATCGGATCATTAAGCTTGTCTTCCTTGTAGCAAAACTCCAAAACAGGACAGGCCAAAGCAGTTCCTTCGTCGATTCCTAAAATACGAGACAAAGAACCTGCCGCAACGTTTCGCACAATGACCTCCAAAGGCACAATCGTAACGCGCTTGACCAACATTTCGCGGTCATTTAATGACTTTTCGAAATGCGTCGGAATCCCTTGAGCGATCAAATACTCAAAAATCTTTGTGGAGATTTTGTTGTTAATGATACCTTTATCGTGAATTGATCCTTTTTTGGCTGCATTAAAAGCCGTAGCATCATCTTTAAAATACTGGATCAAAAGATCCGGATTATCTGTCGTATAAAGGATTTTAGCTTTGCCTTCATAAATTTTTTCACGCTTTTCCATAAATTTCCCCTGTCCTATTTAAGGCCAACGCGTTTAAAAATAAAATCCCGATGACGAGTATAATATTTAATGTCAAAACAGGCATCAATCTCACTGGGCTTAAGATACTTGCGCACCTTGCGATCCCGATAAAGAACTTCTTTAAAATCCGACGTATCCTGCCAAACCTGCATCGCACAATGCTGAATAATGTCATAAGCTTCTTCGCGATTAATGCCTTTTTTCATAAGTTCCAAAAGCACGCGCTGAGAATAAATAAGGCCATTGGTCTTAGTTAAGCTGGCAATCATATTCTTCGGATAAACAAGCAATCCGTCGATAATCGGAATAAATTTATTAAGCATATAATTGAGAATTGCCGTACTGTCTGGCAAAATAATACGCTCAACAGAAGAATGACTGATATCGCGTTCATGCCAAAGGGCAATATTTTCAAAAGCGGCCATCGCATTGGAACGCAAAAGCCGAGAAAGACCCGAAATACGCTCACAAGTTACAGGATTGCGCTTATGCGGCATCGCAGAAGAACCGATTTGTCCTTTGAAAAACGGCTCTTCAACTTCCAAAACTTCAGTTTTTTGCAATAAACGGATTTCAGTCGCAAATTTATTGAGCGAAGAACCAATCAAAGCCAAAGTCGTAAGAAACTGGCAATGAATATCACGCTGAATAATTTGAGTAGCAATATTAGACGGCTTTAAACCTAATTGTTCACACACAAATTCTTCGACATGCGGATCAATATTGGCATAAGTACCAACTGCGCCAGAAAGCTTACCAACACGCATATTCTCACGGGCCTGCTCCATACGCTCCAAATTTCTTTTCATCTCGTCATACCAAACCGCAAGTTTTAAACCAAACGTCATGGGCTCCGCATGAACGCCGTGGGTACGGGCAATACAGTTGGTGTCTTTATATTTTTTGGCTTTGATTTTTAAAACCATTAGAAGCTTGCGAATATCGGCAATCAAAATATCGCTGGCCTCAACACATTGTAGAGAAAGCGTCGTATCCAAAAGGTCCGACGAGGTTAGCCCCATGTGCAAATAGCGGGCTTCTGGCCCTAAATAAGAGCCAACGTTATTAATGAAAGCAACGATATCGTGTTTGGTTCTTTCTTCGAGTTTTTGAATCTCTTCAAGATTAAACTTCGCGCTCTTTTTAATCTTTTCAAGCGATTTTTTAGGAATATTGCCCAACTTGCACATCGCTTCGCAAGCTAAAATTTCAATGCGCAACATAATCTGGAACTTATGTTCATCCGTCCAAATACTGCCCATTTTGGATAAGGTATAACGTTCAATCATATTATTTTCTCCTTTTTCTTAAATGAAACTCAAATAATATAACAGAAGAAAATTTTGAAATCAAATGAAAAGAAAAAATCGCCCACAAGACTTTTATAGACTTAAGTCATTTACAACAATAGACTTACGCGTTAAATGAGCAAAAGAATCCCCAACGCTTTGTTTGCAAACCCAATATTACTATATGGTTAAGAAATACTGGCAACCAAGAAAACCCACACACTCAAGGGTGAGTTTTAACATTGGACGGCTTTTTTAATGATTTCGTATTATTTTCAAAATATTGCGCCGAAGCCTCCATAACCTCAGTCATTAATTGTGGCGTTAAAGCCAAATTTTTTGCGCCCACAGGACTCTTATAAAAAACAATCAATTCCTTAAGTTCTTGATCCGTAAAATATTTCGCATAAATCGGGACAATATTATCAATAATCGCATCCGGTTTTAAAAGATTTCGCAACTCTTTTTGCGACTCGGTAGGCGCGCGCTTAATAATATCCTCAAAAATCCCAATAAGGCTCTCGCGTGCACCATTGGCCTCTAAAAGCCGACGAACCAATTCTTTGGTTTCTGGAGCAACGATCAAAGGTGCAACCTTTAAATTAGCGGGAACCTGCGCAAAAGCATTCGTCGAGATTAAAGTAAAAACAAAAAAACTCATAAAACATATTTTATTCATCCTATCCTCCTGATACTGGTGGGTAATAATTTTTGTGTATCATATCACACAAGGTGAATATTCTAATCCTTGACTTGCATTTTCGTTGCGCTGATTTTCTCCATATGTTACGATGTTGGCCATGTTAAGTAAAATTAAAAAACAAATCGACCGAAGCCTCGAGCGTTTTTTAGACAAAATCAAAATCGACTATAAACTTCACCTCGTTGATCCGATTCTCTACCAAAGCATCCGCGAATTTTCGCTGCGTGACGGCAAACGGATTCGTCCGATTCTTTTGGCTTTAAGTTATAAAGGTTATCGCAAAAATCCTGCTCCAATGTCACCGTCTATTTATTACGCATCGACCTGCATTGAACTTTTACACAACTTTATGCTCATCCACGATGATATTATCGACCGTTCAGACTTACGACGAGGAAAACCAACGCTTCATCGACTTTTAGAAAAAGCAGCCAATATCCCGGAACGCAAACGCTTAGGCTGTGATCTTAGCATCGTCGCTGGCGACATCGTTTACGCTTTGGCTATCGATGCGTTTTTGTCAATTAATGAAGATCTTAAACGTAAAGAGCAAGCACTTAAATATTTTATCCAAACTGCAGTCTTTACGGCCATGGGCGAATTTGCTGACACGCTGCACGGTGTGCGAGCGCTCAACAGGGTTAACGAAAAAGATGTCTTTTTAAACTACACGCTTAAAACCGCGCGCTATACTTTTGATTGTCCTTTGGTCGTCGGCGCCATTCTTGCAGGAGCAGACAATCATGATATCAAAGCGCTTTCAAAGTTAGGGCTTTTAATCGGGCAAGCTTTCCAAATTCAGGATGATGTGATCGGTATCTTTGACACCGAAAAGAATATTGGGAAATCCATTTTAAGCGACTTAGCGGAATCCAAAAAAACAATTTTGGTCTGCCACGCCTACCGCATATTAAAAGGAAAAACCCGAAGGAAATTTTTGGAAATTTTTCTAAAAAAGAAAAAAACTTACGCAGATCTCGTTACAATCCGACAAATCTTTACACAAACCGGAAGCCTTGGTTACAGTTTAGAGCAAATTGATAAACGCTTGACCGAAGCTCTCAAAATTTTGCGCAATTTAAAAATGACAGCGAAATATAAAAATCTCATTGAAAAATGTCTGTTCCAACTTTTTAAACATAGCAAAATTTTAGGTCAACAATATCAACCAGCTAATTAACACAATATTGATGGCCAAAACAACTGTGCAACCTATTTGCTCAAAGCCTTAGCTTGTGTGATTAAATCGAGCAAAACCGGATCACTCGGATAAAACCTAAGCCCAATTTGCCAAACCTCAATAGCCTCTTGAAATTTTTCATAATTTCCCAAAAGCTTGCCTAATTGCTCATACGCCAATTTATATCTTGGATTAACTTTCAATGCCCTTTGGTAACAAGCCCTCGCTCTTAGCGAATCATTTCCCGTATAAAAAATTGCTCCCAATTGCGTCATAATTTCCGCCGAAAAAGCGTCCTGTATCATCTTGTCAGCAACAGATTGAGCCTTATGAAAATCTTTGCTCTTTAAATAAAAATTCACGAGATCAAACCGGGTTTGATCATCTTTCGGACTAACCACCAAATTTTGAAAATATAATTTTTCAGCCTCAAGATTTTTGTCCTCTGCGATTTTAATTTGCGCCAAACCCAAACGCGCCTCAAGCGTTTTAGGATCAAGCTCAATCGATCGACTAAATGCAGCGGATGCCTGCGCCAACTGGCCGTTATTCTTAAATGCAGCGCCTAAATTATTATATATAATCGAATCAAGAAGAGGATTAAGATTAATCCCCGCCTGAAAACTGGAAATCGCTTTAGGGAAATTCTTCTTTGCAATATAAACAAGACCGACATTATTAAAACTCGTCGGGCTTTGTGGGTCAAGGGTCATGGCCTTATTTAATTGAACCAACGCCATATCCAATTGGCCCGCGCGTAAATAAGCAGCGCCAAGATTATCATAAGCTCGAACTTCTTGAGGAGTTTTTTTAATCTGATATTCCCAGAGTGAAAATGCATCTTGCCAAACATCGCATTGACGAAATGTTTTTACAGCAAGCCCCATCCCAAAAACCAGCAAAACTGCAATAAAAAACATCCGCCCAAAGAAGCGTTTAACATTTAACGAATTTAATCGCTCTTTAATCACCTTACCTAAAAGAAAGCAAAACCCTAAGCAAGGCAAATACATAAACCGGTCGGCAACAATACTCACATCTACTTTTCCGTCAAAACGTAGAATAAAAAATATCGATAAAAAATAAAATAAAAAAGAAAAAATAAACCATTTATTATTTCGCAAATAGAAAACCAACGTAACCATCACCCCAAACGCCAAAAGCGAAATCAGATATTCAGGATTCAATAATGTTACCGGTTGCGGCAATTGGTAAAGAGGCAATAACTCTATGGGAAATAAAAACTTCCGGATATAAAAAATAAAAGTCCAAATCCAGATAGAAAATGCATTAATCGAAATCATTTGCACAATCCTGGCATTCAACAAATAAGTAATCGCGGCAATAGAAATGACGATCAAGAAAAAAGGAATTTTATCGCCCAAAGACTTACAACTAATTTTCTGTCCCTTAACCCATTGACAGACCAAGAAAATTAACGGCAAACTAAGTGCCATGGCTTTTGAAAGTATACTTAGCAAGCAAAATACAAGTGCCAACCAATAAAACCAGCGATTATTTTCATCGATATATTTTAAATACGCGCATACACAAGCTAAGTAAAAGAAAGCATAGAGAACATCTTTTCTTTCAACTATCCAACATACAGACTCAACATGAATCGGATGAATGGCAAAGATTAAAGTCGCCAAACTGCAAGCCCAAAATCCCAACCCCAACCTCAATCCCAAAAGATAAACAAAACATACGACCCCAAGATGCAAAAGCAAGTTGACAAAATGATAAATAAAAGGATTACCTCCAAAAAAATGATACTCTAAAGAAAAGAACAAAACCGTTAAAGGACTATACGTAGAAAAAACAGTCGAATTAAATATTCGCTCAATACCTTCAAAACTTAGAGATCGAACATCGGGATTTTTAAGCAAATATTGCTCTTCATCCCAGTGAGTAAAACCGTTATTTAAACTAGGGGAATAAACAATGACCGTTATAAATAAAATGACCGAAATGATCAATAAAGATTTTGCACGTCGTGAGATGTTCACCTTAAACATCCTTCTTAAACTAAATTAACTCAACAGATATTTCATCAAGCAATAACCTTCCGTGAATAGTAGCTTGCAAACATGTTTCTTGCATCACTAAAAGTTTTTGTTCTATCAATACTTTGATCTGTTCAGATATCTCCTCTGGCAATAAACAATCAAACTGTTTTTCTAACAACGGGATAACAACGCCCCGATTCATTCTAAGTCCAAACACAAGTGCTTCGCGCAAACGAGTTTGTTTTGACAAAACCTCATGTCCTTCTTCTAGACTTTGCCCAGCTTGCATTTTCTTTAAATAATCTGCCAAACGGCTCGTGTTCCAACTCCGACGACCGTCATGATGACTGTGCGCACTCATTCCTAAACCAATATAATTCCCGCTTTCCCAATAATTAATATTATGCCGCGACTCAAAACCTGCGCGGCTAAAATTGCTGACCTCATACTGCGCCATACCAAATTCTTCTAACAAAGATGTGACCAACTGATATTGCTCTGCCTGAAACTCATTATCCTGCTCATGAATTTTCTGAACATAAAATTTGCTGTTTGGCTCGACGGTCAAAGTGTAAATCGAAACATGTTGACTACCCAATCCTAAAACCGTCTTAACATCTGCTTTAATTTCTGCCAATGTCTGATTTGGAAAAGAATACATCAAGTCCACATTAATATTTTTAAACCCTGCACGCCTTAAATCATTAAACGCAGATAACGCTTTAAACGAATCATGCGCGCGACCCAAAGATTTTAAATATTTATCATCAAATGTTTGTACACCAAGACTAACTCTATTGACTCCTAAGTCAAATAACAGTTTTGCTTTCTCTAAATCAAGATTCTCAGGATTTGCTTCAACAGTAATCTCGCAATCCGTCGAAAAAATAAAGGTCTTTTTGATAAAAGAAAATACCTCGCGCAACTGCGCGGCCGTGAGGAGACTCGGAGTTCCACCGCCTAAATATATTGTCTTAATCTCTTGTCTCTTATAAAGAGAAGCTTCTTTTGACAAAGCCTGGACATATTCATCCATGCGACCCTCTTGGCCAACCGAAACAACAAATGAACAATAAAAACATTTGCGCTGACAAAATGGAATGTGAATATAAAGGGCACTCATAAATTATAAAATTTTTATTTTTCGCGCGTATTTAGAAATTATTTTCGCAGTTGTTTAACATTATTACTAGAATAATTTCTTTCAAAAAATTAACGACTCATTCTCCGTCGATAAAAAATGAAATTAATTTCATTTTAATTTTAAAAAAGTAAAAAACTATTTTAAAATTGTTAAGAAAATTTTTGCATCTGTTAAGTGCTGTGCTAATATTAAAACATCATTACAACTTAACATCCTATCTCTGAGAAAGGAGAAAACGATGGCAACAAAGAAAAAAGCAGCCAAGAAAAA
>CAZNNZ010000052.1:5232-10574 GCA_964574575.1 uncultured Planctomycetales bacterium | reverse complement strand
TTCGAAGAAGTAAAAAGATACGTTGCTACCAGTGCTATGCAAAAAAAAAGTTTGCACGTACAGTACATCTCGAATATATCTAAAACCAAATACCCTACATTGCGGTCAGTTGACGATGTAGTAAAAAAGCCTAGTTATTTGTTGGAGAATATTATCGATAAAATTCAGACCTGTTTAGTTTTGGAAGTAATTTTCTGACGAAATTATTTAGGTATGTCGATAATGATTTTCTTAGTAAGCATCCTTTTGCAAAATCCACACGTCATGCTATTGACCAATATAAGGCGCAGGGTAAAATATGATGGTAGAAATTTTTGATTTGGAACAAGCTAAAAAAATTATCATTAAATGGGCAAAGACTAACAAGCATATAAAAAAAGTTTATGTTTTTGGTTCAAGGCTAGCTGATTGCAGTAAGAAAACAGGGCAACCTGTTAGGCCGGATAGCGATTTAGATGTTGCGGTTGAATTCGATAAGTTCTGTGGAGATGATAATTGTTTGACTACTTGGCTTAGTGAAGCTGACGAATGGCGCAAGGAATTATCGGAGAAGTTGAATCTGGGAAATAAGATTAAATTAAGTTTGGAGTGGTATCATCCGACTGAAACCCCGTATGTTCATAATTATTTACAAGATAGTTCAGAGGTGATTTATGAGCGCGATACCCCGAAATAATTTATCACCTCAGGAACCTAATAAAACCAACAAATTTGATATTTTTTTTCTCGAATATAAAAATTTTTGCAAAGATATGCGGGAAGGTGTTGTTTTGGTTTTGTTTGGGACTTGGAATTCGCGAGTTTATTGGCTTTTTTATCCTAGATTCACCGATCACTAACGAATGGGGGGATATCGTAGAATCATTTAATGCAAAACTTGCTTTTTTTATTTTAATAGTAACTTATTTTATTAAAGAACAACGCGAAAAAGATAATAATAAAGATAATGATTAGTGCCCAAACCCTGCCGGTTGAGATTAAAAAAGTTGTAAAATTTAAAGCGCTTAATCTTGTAGTAGATTAGTTTTTTCCTGAATAAATGCCCAAAAGTTGCTTATCCCCCCCCTCAAACAGCCCTAAGCAAAGCGAAGCAAGCCTGCTGCGTCCATTTTTTATTAAAATTTTTCATTTTTTTTCATTTTTTTGTACTACTGCCCTTGACAAATCAAATAAGTCGGGTAAACTTTCACCGTGTTCTTGTATCTGCTCTGTTTCGTTTAAATCTTTTACAAATCCCATTTTATTTTAAGAAATAAGAAAGAGGGGCGTTTCATGAAGAAAATCCACGTTGGTCTGTTTGTTTTAACGGCTTTGTTGTTTTTTGTCGGTGTTCCAAAGGTATCTGCAACTCTTGATCTTACGACATCTGGGAGTTCTGGGTTTTTGGATGATGCTTATTTTACGACCACAACCACCCAGCCGACAGGAACCGGGGTTATTAACTCATTTGTCCGTTTACAAACCAACAACGATGTTGAACAAGGATACAATACCAGCGGTCGCCCTTTATTGTTTGACGAAAATAATAGCCCGCAATTTACCCGCGACCTTCTTTTAAGTGATGTGCCACTTGTCGCTTTGCCTAATCAAAACAATCAAACGGTTCAGTATCGCCAATTTTTATTGGACATCAATCAGTCAAACTGCCCTACCAATAAACCTGACTGCGGAAATAATTATTTGTCTTTAGACAACTTAAACATTTATCTAGGCAGCACTGGCGGTCTTTTAAAAGCAAATCCTGAAGATTTGGGAATTCCTGTTTTTAAGCTGACTTCTGCTAATATTAAGTTGAATTATTCCTTAGGTCACGGCAGTGGAAGTGGTGACATGTTTGCATATATTCCGGATGCTTTTTTTGTGGGAACAAATCAGCATGTTTATTTGTATTCCAAATTTGGCGTTCAATATGCGAATACTGCCGGGTTTGAAGAATGGTCCGTTCTTGGGAAAAAGGGTGGTGGCACTCCGCCTATCGAAGTCACTCCAGAGCCTGCCTCTATGGTCCTATTTGGTGTTGGTTTGTTGGGAGCGGCTTTAGCGAAAAAGAAATTTGCTTAAGTTTTCGTAAAAAATAAGAAATCCTCCAGGCCTAATTCTAAAGGTTTGGGGGATTTTTTATTTTTTCCCCACCTTCCCAATGCTAAAAGCGATAAATCCTCGTCGGTAATAATTTAATCACTCTTTGCAATTTTCTCGGCCCGTTTTTTGAAGCCCTTGTTTTTTGTTTTTTCATGTTTTATGTTTTGAGTGCTGCAAGAGATCGCCGATGTTCTTAGGCGTACTTGCCGTGTGGTTCTCTGGAGAGGATTTGCTCTTTCAAGGAGGAAGGATATGAACGGGCTCTTTAACAGTTTAAAGCGGTTGAAAGTTTTTCTTATGGCGGGGGTGTTTTTGGCAGGAGCAATGGTAGCTTTTGGAGGTGTTGACGGGACGGCTAAGAGTGCGAATGTTCCTAAGGGGGCAAGGGTTGGCGAAGCCGCAGATCGGATTATTGTAAAATTTAGAGATAAAGTTGGTCCGACGGCGAAGGATAAAATTTTATTTAAGCATCGGTTAAAAGAAAAGCGTGAAATCCCTAAATTAGGTCTTAGAATAATGGGCATTTCTGCTGAGGACACGCCGCAGGAAGTTGTTGACCGGTTAAAAGCCCAAGAAGCTGATAGTATCGAATTTGCGGAAGTCGATGCGCTCATTGAGCCAAGTGCAACTGTTAATGATCCCAATTTTTCAAGTCAATGGCATGTGACAAAGATACAAGGATCAACTGCTTGGGATACGACTAAGGGTAGCAGTATTCTTGTCGCGGTTCTTGATACAGGAACCGATTGCACGCATCCGGATCTTGTTGCAAATTGTGTGCCTGGTTGGAATGTCGTAAGCAATAATAGTGATTCTTCTGATATTCATGGTCATGGAACCAAGACAGCTGGGACTGTCGCTGAAGTTGGTAATAACGCTGTTGGTTCAGCGGGCGTAGCTATTGACGCAAAAATTATTCCTATACGCATTACTAATGATACGGCAGGGTATGCGTATTGGTCTGATATTACAAACGGCATAATGTACGCGGCTGATCATGGAGCAAAAGTTGTAACAAATAGTTATCATTCTTCAGTAAGCTCCTCGGTACAAAGTGCCGCGAGTTATTTGCGCAGTAAAGGTGGGATTTTTCTTTGTGGCTCGGGAAATGAAGGGGCCTTACAAACTATTGCTAATCCATTTTCTGTGATTACTTTGGCTGCGACGGATTCTAATGATAATCGAGCCAGTTGGTCTAATTATGGAGATGAAATTGACGTTTCAGCCCCTGGTGTAGGTATTTATACAACTACAAGAGGTGGCGGATATGCTTCTGTTTCGGGGACTTCTTTTGCGACACCGGCAGCCGCAGGTGTTGTGGCTTTGATTTTTGCCGCAAATCCTACTCTTACACCCGATCAAGCCGAGAGTATTTTAAAGTCAACAGCGGTTGATTTAGGAACAGTTGGTTGGGATCAGTATTATGGGTGGGGCCGTGTCAATGCGGCTGCGGCTGTTGTTCTGGCGAAAAACTCAACAGGAAATCTTGATACAATCCCGCCGACAGCGCCAGCAAACCTTGTGGTCAGTTCGATTGACAGCGCGAGTGTTAAACTTAGCTGGAGTCCCTCGGTTGATTTAGTGGGTGTCGCAGGTTATAAAGTTTATCGTGACGGAATTGAAACTGGCTCGAGTGCAATGACCAGTTTTAGTGACGGTAAAGTTGTTTCTGGATCGACTTATAATTATAGCGTCAAAGCTTTTGATGCCGCTTCAAATATGTCGGCAAGCAGTAATGTTGTGACGGCGGTTGTTCCGCAGGCTCCTGTGGTTGTGGCAATTTTGTCTTATTCAGTTTCGCAAAAGACGGCGACAGCGGCTACAATCAATTGGACGACGAGTTTGCCGTCAACGGGAATTGTTTCCTATGGGGCATCAAAAACGGGTTTAAATCTTTCAGCGACAGACAATACTCTGGGGACAATCCACAATGTGACATTAAGTGGACTTAAAGGGTTTACGCAGTATTCGTATAAAATTACAGCTGTTAGCGGTGACGGTACTTCAAACGCTACAACGGTGGTGTCTAATTTTAAAACTTTGCGAAGATAAAGTTTTGAAGTTAATAAAATGAGAGTGAACAAGTTCTTGGACAAGATTTGAAATAAAACAGTAGGATAGGCGTTGTTTGGTATTGAAATGCGTTAAGTAGCCCGGTTGGGTTTAATTAGAGTAATACCTTTGATTCTTATGGGTTGTAAAAAACATCTTTTGAATAAGCAGAATAGTTGAACCCGGTATTTAATTTTGTGTATCAATATAAATCTATTTGCTGTAATAACTTATGATACAGCTATTTGTGGCAGTGCCCTTGCGCAGAAGGAGTATGTATTTTATACTTACTTTGCAGTGTTTAATCGGATCAAGGTAAACCATTCGTAAGGATGGGACACAAAGCTACAGGGCCCTAACGCGATGCGAAGGGCAGCCAGTTGCCGAAGATTGAGAGATCTTAACGTCCTATTCTTTATGAGTGTGCTAATTAAAGAGTAGGATTTTTTATTAAAACAAAACTTCTATGAAAATTTTTGAAAAACTCTTTAAATCTTTTTCGGGGAATAGGTCCTATGGTCTTGGTGTTTTAGACGATAATGTCGAAGGTGTTCGTGGTGGCTTTTCACAAGCAGTGTTTGATGAAAAACGTGAATCGACCCGTGTTGAGTTTACTGTGCCGGTATGGTATCAAGTTAAAAAAAGTTGGTCAAAATGGCTTTTGGGAAAAAGTGTTGATCATTCTGCAACTGGGATTCGTCTTGCTTTGCCATCTGGTGTGGTTCCGGGAACAGAGATAAATTTGCGTATGAAATTACCGGATGCGCCAACGCCGATCGATATAAAAGGAATTGTTGTCTGGGTTAAGCCAACTTCAGCGGGTATGCCCGGACGTCCCATGGTTGAATGCGGCGTTGCTTTCAAGACAATGCGCAATGTGGTTCATAAAGAAAAACTTGTTTATCTTATCGCAAATAAGCTTTGTAAAGTTGGTTTGCAGTTGACAAAAAATATTATTGCTGCGCCAGTCCAGTCAGTTGAGGAGCTTAAAGAGTGTTATCGTATTGTTTATAATGGTTACGTTGGGCGGAAGTATTGTCACCCTAACGAAACTAAGATGCAGTACCATTACTATTCATTTTTGCCAGAATCTCGTACCTTTACCGTAAAAGAAAAAGGTAATTTGGTTGGAACAGTTTCCATTGTAGTTGATTCGCCGTGTGGCTTGCCAATGGATAGTTTATTTTCGCATGAACTTAACCATTTGC
>CAZNNZ010000052.1:0-5222 GCA_964574575.1 uncultured Planctomycetales bacterium | reverse complement strand
CGGCAGCGGTCGCAAGTTGGCTGAAGTTAGTTTGTTGGCGCTAGTCCCGGAGGATAAAAAGAAAAGATTGTTTTCTTTAACAAATCTTGATAAACAAATACGTCTTTTTTGTCTTTTTAAAATTATTTATGGATACGCGCGTAATGTTGCGGGTGTTACGGATTTGATCATCGGTGTGCATCCTAAACATGAGATGCTTTATAAGTATTTGATGTTTAAAGTTATGGGTTCTGCTAAAAGTTATCCCGGTGCTTGTGGTAACCCAGCTTTACCATTGCATATGAATCTTGCTACGGCAGAAGAAAATTGTTCAAATGAATGCGGATGTTATTGAGCAATTTTTCTGTTCGGATCCTCAACGATGGGCGAATATACCCGAGGTTGGCCAAAGATATTTAAAGAAATGTTACCCTGCAATTAAGCTCCCTTCATCTCATTCTATCTTGAAACTTTTTAAGCACTAAATCTCATGTTTTAAAGATGTTTTTTAAATGCTCCGCAATTAGGCTGCAATTGCATAAACTTAGTCATTAGAAAAATAGAAAAAGCTTGAGCTGTGCTTGACGCGATTTCTATTTAGCTTATACTTTTGAAATGTAGGAATATTAAAAAGTAAAAGAAATTACATATAAATTATTTGCATAATGTTAGCTTTTTTAAAATCATATCGCCAAATTTTTATCATTAGCGCGCTGCTTATCTTGACTTTTTTGATTTATGCTCAAATTTTGGGGCATGAGTTTGTCAATTGGGATGATAACACGCACATTACCGAAAATTTGCAAGTCCGTTCTTTATCTTTCGATAATGTAACGCGTATTTTTACTTCGACGATTCACAAAACCTATATTCCCCTGACGATTTTATCATTTGCCGTCGAATACAATTTTGTCGGCCCAAAGCCATTTTTGTATCATTTGAATAATCTTCTGTTGCATTTATTGGTTGTTTTTTTGATCTTTCGTCTTGCTATGTGCTTGGGACTTCATGGGGGTGGTTCAGCTGCTGCGGCTTTTATATTTGCGCTTCATCCGATGCATGTGGAATCCGTCGCATGGGCGACAGAGAGAAAAGATGTGCTTTACAGTGCTTTTTATTTGGGCGCGGTTCTCTGGTATCTGCGTTTTAAACAGACAAATCAGAACAAAGATTTATATGTGTCTCTTGCTATGGGTCTTTTAAGTATGTTGTCTAAGCCGATGGCTTTAAGTCTGCCATTGATTCTTCTTTTGTGCGATTGGTTTTTGAGAGGTTTACCTAAAAAAGAGGATTGGTTAAACAAAATTCCGTATGTGATTTTTATTGTCCCTTTAGTTTGGATAACGTTTTCGATAAATACTAATTTGCTTGGACAGCATGCAGATTCTGGATATTTCTTCCCCTTTTGGGCCGCTGTATTTTATTTAAAGAAATTTTTTTGGCCGGTTTATTTTAGCCCGCAGTATATTCCGGTTATGCCGACGAGTATTTGGGAGTTTGATTTTTGGTTTACTTGTGTGGTCATTGTTTTTGGTATTTTTGTATTTTGGGTATGGAAAAACAAATGGTTTCGTTTTGCGCTTTTGTGGTATCTGTTGTCTATTTTCTTTCTTCTTAGCTATGACTACAAAACTGTTTTACAATCGGTTGCCGACCGCTTTATGTATCTTCCGAGTCTTGGATTTTGTTTTTTTGTAGGACATATTGTTGAAAGTGTTTGGCAGAAGAAAAAGATTCTTCCCCCGATGGCAAAGCTCGTTATAGGTGCCATTCTTTTGAGCGGTGCTATTTTTATGTCAGCAAAAACTTTTTCGCAGATTAGCATATGGAAGGATTCATTTGCTCTTTGGAACTACATCATAAAATCGTCGGACAAATCTTATCTTGCCTACAATAATCGGGGGCGTATTTATGAACGCCGCAAAGAATGGGATTTGGCGATGGCTGATTATAAACAAGCGATACGGATTAACCCTAATTATGCAAAGACGCACAAAAATATTGGGATGATTTATGAGCGAAAGGGAGATATCCCGTCGGCAATTGCGGCGTATTCTAAGGCCATTGAAGTTAAGCCCAATTATAGTGCGGCCTACAACAATCGGGCTTTGCTTTATATTAAATCTGGCAAAATGGATTTGGCTTTAGCGGATTATAATTCAGCTATTTCTGCAGACCCTCGATATATTTTAGGATACGTTAATCGCGGCGCGCTTTTCGTAGAGAGGGGAGATATTACGCGCGGTTTGCAAGATTTAACTTATGCGATTGAGCTTGAGCCTAATTCCACTGCAGCTTATAACACCCGTGCAGAAATTTATTTGCGCATCAATGCCTTAACGCAAGCTTTAAGTGATTGTCAGGTGTCTTTAAAATTGGATAATACACAGAGAGCTGCACTGTTGATTTGTTCGGAAGTTTCTCTAAAAATGGGTAATGACCAGTTGTCGCAAATGTATTCAAATCACGCACGTCAAGAAAAAATATCTGGGTTACCGTTTGACTAAACGAAGTGTTGCTCATAGTATAAGTTCATGAATCTCATCGAAGTTTCTAAAGTTTCGAAAAGCTATCAGTTAAATTCAATTCATGTTCCTGCATTAAAGAGTGTGGATTTAAAAGTTGCTTTAGGTGAATTTTTGGCCTTGGCCGGCCCTTCGGGAAGCGGCAAGACCACGCTTCTTAATATTATCGGGTGCATTGATAAACCAACGTCCGGTTATGTTTTATTTGATGGTGTTCAAACAGCAAGTCTTTCTAGTGATGAGCTTGCTGACCTGCGTGCGCAAAAAATCAGTTTTGTTTTCCAAAATTTCAATCTTTTCCCTGTGTTAACTGCTGTTGAAAATGTCGAGTATGCTTTATTTTCAAAGAAAATGACGATTTTAGAGCGTCGTAAAAAGGCAGAAAGCGCATTAGACTCGATAGGTTTGCTCCATTTGGCGAAACATAGACCTTTAGAGATGAGCGGCGGACAACAACAGAGAGTGGCGATTGCGCGCGCTATTGTTCGTGAGCCTTTGGTGGTTTTGGCAGATGAACCGACAGCAAATTTGGACCATAAGACTGGCGAGGAAATTGTTGCTCTGATGAAAGAGATGAATCGCAAGAATAAGACGACGTTTATTTTTTCCACGCATGACCAAAAGGTAATTGAATCAGCTGATAGGGTAGTCCGTATTTGGGACGGGGAAATTGCTTTGTAATGAAGTTAAAAATAATTCCGCGAAACAGTTTTTCCTAAAAAGTTAGTTTGGCTAAAAGTTTTTTAATGACTCATTAGTATGGATAGTGTTATTCTAAAAGTCTCTTTGCGTGAAATGACGACGCAAAAACCTATTTTGCGTTTGCCTAAAGATGATCTTGTCAATGGCGATCTTCAAGAGGTGCTTACTTATACAGATAAATCTTTGGAACATCAAGATGAAATGGCTGCAGCTAATGTATTTAATTTAGGACATATTTGTGAAGTGATTCGCGACGGCGACACTGTTATTGATTTGGCTTGTGGCCCAGCTATTCTTTTGTCACAGGTTGCAAAATTCAACCCGCAAGTTAAATTTGTCGGAATCGATCGTTCTGCAGAAATGTTAAAGCACGCACAATATTTTGTTAATAAACAAAAAGTTGGTAATGTGGATCTTTGTTATGGCGATATTACCAACTTGTCGTTTTTAGCGGATGCCAGTTGCGATGTTATTCTTTCAACTTTTGCTTTGCACCATCTTCCTGATGAGAATGCCCTAAGTGCTGTTTTTAATGAAATAGCGCGTGTTCTAAAGCCTTCCGGCGGCATTTATGCAATGGAATTTGGTCGTCTTAAATCGCGGCAGTCTATTGAAGATATGGCGCATCGCCGTTTAGAAACGCAATCTTCTGCCAGCACAGTTAATTTTGTGAATTCTTTGTATGCCGCTTTTTCGCCTGATGAATTTAAAAAAGCTTCAAAGCCGCTTTTAAATCGGAGTTATTTTTACAAAACTTCCTTTATTCCAGTTTTTGTTGCTTTCAAAAGTGCCATTCGCCAAACGCGTATTGCAGAATTACGTAATGTTTTAAATTTTATGAAAGATGCTTTGCCCTCATTTCATAAAAAAGATTTTGTTAATTTACAATTAGCTTTTGGGATGAGTGGGTTAAGAAGTTCATTGGTTTAAAGAAATAATGTTGAATATCTCCTATGGATTTAGATTTTCAAACACTGCCTGATTTGTTGGTTGAACGTGTGAAATGCTCGCCTGATCAACCTGCATTTTTAGAACTAAATTCTAATGGGAAATGGGAATCAATAACTTGGAAGAACTTTTCCCTGCAAGTAGATTTAACGGCCGCGCGACTATTCCGGCATGGAGTTAAAGCAAATGATTGTGTTGGAATTTTGCTTTCTAATTGTATTGCTTGGGAAATTATTCATCATGCCCTATTGCGCTTAGGAGCAATTACGGTCGGTTTTGTAAAAACTGACCCGCCTGCACGACTTAATGAAATTTTTAATAACAGCCAGATTATAGGGATTTTTGCAGAAGATATTGAACGTTTAAATTTTTTAAGCCAGCAACAAGTTGAAGCTTTGCGAATTGCCGTTTCTTTTTCGCCAGCAAAAGTAACCGGTTGGGTTTGGTGGGATGATTTTAATTCTTCTCCAGCTGATCCGAGCGTATTGCCGCCTTTGTCAAGTCCTCAACAGGCCGCTACATTAATCTATACTTCTGGAACAACCGGCCCAGTCAAGGGTATTCTTTATACACAGATACAATTGACTATGGCAATAAAAAGTATTAGTGATGTTTACAAGGATTTTTTAGAGGAGCGTACAAAATTTATTTCGTGGTTACCACTATCAGCATTATCGCAACGGATAGCAAATTTATGTGCAATAATTTTTGCGGGGGAAGTTTACTTTCTTGCTGATCCAAAGCAAATTATGGATGTGATTAAGCCGATCTCTCCAGGATTTTTTATCGGAGTGCCGTATTTTTATGAAAAGCTTTGGCGAGGAATTAATAATAAAATTAAGGAATCTTCTGGGTTAGTGCGAGTATTTATCTATTTGGCGATCGGAGTCGGTAAACTTTATGCGCGACGAATTCGGGAACATAAAAAAATTAATTGGTTATTAAAAATTAGCCATCGTGTAGCTGACAAATTCGTTTTATCGAAAATCCGTGGGGTCATGGGGCACAATTTAAAATATATGTTGTCTGGATCATCATCTATGCCGATTCACCTTTTAGAGTTTTTTC
>CAZNNZ010000051.1:0-10690 GCA_964574575.1 uncultured Planctomycetales bacterium | reverse complement strand
TTGCCGGCGGTCGCTGTATTTAAAATCGGTGCAGAAATTTGTGGCCTGGCACCTATCTGATTAGAGTTAGCACTGCTGTTAACAGCATTCTTTGCGGCGACAACAAAATAATAGGTCGTCCCATTAGCCAAGCCGGTCACAGTAAAGGTGTTGACGTTTCCGACGTTTAGCGTATTAGGATGCCGTCCTGATGTCGTTCCATATTTAACGATATATTGCGTCGCTGTTGCGACACTGCTCCATCTTAAGGCAACTTGACCATTACCGGCCGTCGGAGTATAGAGCCTAGGGGCTGTTAAAGCAGAAGCTGCTTCTAAGCTAAGCGCAAAAAAAGAAGAAATCAATAGAAAGAATATTACCAAAACAAAACGTACGCTGAAATTAGAAATTTTAGACACTTTCACCTCGTCGGATAGGTTATTAAAATGTTTTTAAATAACAATTGGGGTAATTGCGGGGACAAGTCAATACTAGGGGTTCATCCGTTAAATGTCAAACGAAAATTCTGGGCACAAAAATTCTGGGCTTTAATGTTTAAAAAGCGTATTGCCACACAGCCCAAACTAATTTACATCCTCACCGCGTGTCCGGTTTCTAACAATAAGTTGTTTAAGAAAATATCTTTTGTTGGTTCTGGAGTGGGAATAAAGACATCGGCCAGATAACGGTCGTATTTTTCACGACGGCTGCTGCGCACAATAATCCGATCAGACTGCTTAATATACGACAAAACAAAATTTCTGGCCGCCACCCCTTCTGGGGTGTCAAGCTCGGGACAATCAATGTCGCGCAAACGCAATGTTTCAATGCGTTCAAAATTAAAGCCCTGATCAAACCGCACCTTGAGTGTATCCCCGTCGATCACGTTTTCAACAATAGCCTCGTAAGTAAAAAGAATGCTGTCGCCAACGCCCGAAACTTTTGTAAAACGATAGCCGCCATCCTTAGGATACGAGGTCACAATGTCCCCGAGCTCAAATTGTGCGGCCGTCTTAGCGGACAACTTTTGAAGATTACGAAATCCCAAATCCAGCCGCAAACCGCTATCTTCTTCTGTGACATTGACATCAGGACGACGAACAATTTTGTAATGATAAAGTTCCCCTCGCAGAGGTATTAAAAGCTCGTCTGGCGCAACTGGGGTCGGCGCTGCTTTAATAGACGCAAGCGTTTGCTGTTTTTCAGATTTGATACGGGCAATAAGCTCATCACTGCTCCATCCGTTGCGTTGTGTTTCTTCTTCCAGACGCTTTCGCAGTTTGTCGTCGGATATCCTGACTAATTCACGAAAATGCGTCCACTTCAATTGTGAGCGGCCGCTCACAATTGAAAAATCCGGGTATGCTTTCGCAAACATAACAGTTTCGTGCAAAGTCGATTTATCGACCTTCAGATCAACAACCAAACGATTAATAATCTGTCTGCCGTAATCGGCACGGTCGGCATATTTTAAAATATGTTTGTGAATGTGCGCGCCCGTCTGCCAATACGTACGCACCTTTTCTTCTTCAATGCGCCTTTGGCCTTCTAGAAGCGCACTGCGCACTTGGGAAAGAAGAATATCGTAGGGAGTTCTAACTTTCTGCAAATTCTTTGTCGGCATAAATGTTTAAGAACCGATTGCGCTTAATCATTTGTAGGGGCGTATTGCAATACGCCCCTACGTACCAATTAGAGGACACATTGATTAATTTAGGTTACGGCGTGTGTCTGGTGTCTTCGATTCCTGTTAATTCGCGTTTGTAAAATAATTAATCATTTGTAGGGGCGTATTGCAATACGCCCCTGCGTACCAATTGCCCAAATTATATTCGCAAAAAGCAAATTACGGTGAAATTTTCACAAAAAATCCCCGGCTAATCCGTAGAAACACGGACTAACCGGGGAAAAGTTTACTGCTTTAGCGGCTATCGCCCTTGCGCTTCGAAAAACAATCCTTGCAATACACCGGACGGTCTTCGCGCGGCTTGAAAGGAACGTCGCACTCTTGTTTACAATCAGCGCAAACGGCCTTGTGCATTTCGCGCGGCCCACGGTCATATCCACCTTGAAAAGCCATGTGATTCTCCTGTTTTGGTTTATGCGCCTCTCTATTAAGGCGCATTGTAAAAATTTTTATCTTTCACGTTTATTGGCAAAAAACGGTTTCTTTCTTCCTGCAAAACTGCCTCTGTCCTTGTTGCCGTAAGGCTTTTCCGACGAGCGATGGCCGGATTCGTAACTTCGCTCCCTCGGCGGGCCACTGCGCTCTGGACGACTATCGGAACGTCCAGCGTAACGCGAAGATCCATAAGAAGAACTCGACGACCTAAACGAAGGCTTTGAAAATGTCCGTTCTTTATTAAAAGAAGGTTTTTCTTTAGACTGGGTGATCAAAATATCGACTTTGCGTTCCAAAAATGTCAATTGCTCTTGTAATTTCTTAAGCAAAAAAACAACATCTTTTTGCGATCCCGACGAGGCTTGCTCATCGGCATGGTCTGACTGTTCATTCATATTGTTCCTTTCATTATAGAGAAGGGCACATCATACAGGGGCAAGAGATGAAAAGCAACAAGCATTTTAAGCCTTCAAGGCCAATTTGTCTTTGATCTGTGAAGCAGAAATCGCCGGTGAAAAAAAGAAACCTTGTCCCGCGTCACATCCGTTTCTTGTCAAAAAGTCTAACTGCGCCTTTGTTTCAATGCCTTCCCCCGTGACCGTGTAGCCCAAACTGTGCGCCAGAACAATAATCGCCTTGGCAATTGCGGCCTTGTCAGGACTTTCAACAATATCATTGGTAAAACTGCGGTCAATCTTAAGCTCATCAATAGGAAACAGCTTTAAACTATTTAAAGATGAATATCCAATCCCAAAATCATCAATTGAAACTTTGATTCCAAGGGTACGAAACTCATTAAGCAAAGCAACGCTTAAAGAAACATCCCTCATCGCAATCGATTCGGTAATTTCAACGGCCAGCATATTACCGTCAATCCCGTTTTCGTTTAAAAGATTTTTGATCGTAGCAATAAGATTCTTTTGTTCAAACTGTTTGGCCGAAAAATTAACCGCAACGCAAACAACCTGACGTCCCTCGTCGCGCCAATCCTTAATCTGGCGACAAACCGTTGCCATGACCCAGTTTCCAATCGGCGAAATAAGACCTGTTTCTTCGGCGAGCGTAATAAATTCTGCCGGAACAACATGCCCGCGGGCAGGATGATTCCAGCGAATGAGCGCCTCTAAACGAACAACTTTTCTAGTCGTCAAAGAAAAAATTGGTTGATAATAAACAACAAACTCTCCCTTTTCCAAAGCAGCGCGCAATTCACTCTCCATTTGCAAAGAAGCAATGACATTTTTGTGCATCGTCGCATCAAAAACCTGATACCGCGCTTTGCCCAAAGATTTGGCGCGATACATCGCCGTATCGGTGTCGCGCAAATACTCCGAGGGCACGGTACAAGAAGGATTGCTCATTGCAATTCCAATACTTGCCGAAATATAAACTTCCTGACCGTTAATTAAAAATACGGGTTGCAGCGAATTTAAAATCCGTTGAGCTAATTCGGTGGCCGCTTCAATCCCATGAATTTCATCCATCAAAATAATAAATTCATCTCCCCCCAAACGGGCGACAGTATCCATCGTGCGCAAACACGATTGCAAGCGGTGACTGATGGCAACCAACAATTCATCTCCCTTGGCATGGCCTAAACTGTCATTGACATTTTTAAACCGGTCAAGGTCAACGAACAACACCGCAAATTTATGCTCCGGATGGCGACGATTGCGCTCAATCAAACGCTCCAGGCGATCTAATAAAAGTGCACGATTAGGCAAAGCCGTCAAGACATCATGAAACGCCTCATAAACCAAACGCTCCTCGGAAGTACGCAAACTCTCCATCATTTCATTAAAGCTATGGCTCAAATGCCCAATTTCATCACGAGAAATAATTTCGGCCCTAGTGGTTAAATCTCCGCCTGAAACGCGTCGAGTCATTTCGACTAAGCGTTTAATCGGTAAAGTAATATTATGCGACAGAAAAAAAGCACTAATAACTACGATGCCCAAAATCAATAAGGCAATCCAAACCGAATGAAACAATGTGCGCTGCAATTCTTTAACAAATAACACGCGCGCAATACGCATTTTTAATATAAACAATGCGGCCCCGCCTTTACCCACATTCATCCCGTGTTCAAAAGAATACCAAAGTTTGGCATCGAGCCTGCGCCCATCAATCTGATCAGCTGGCTTTTGCTCATTTTCAGAGAACAAAAGTGTTTTATTATCCGCATGATAAACAGAAGCAATGGCAACCCCGCGAAACCTGATCGTCGAAAGATAACGAAAATACGGCGTTAGGTCGCAATGAAAAACAACAGCCCCCCGAAATCCCCCGTCCTGCAAACTGCGCTTGGGAACTCCAATTAAAAACGTTGTTTTTTCATTAAATTCAAAAGGCCCCTCAAAAAGCATGAGCCCCGAGGGCATATTTTCCAGACGATGAAATAGAGAATACAGCCGATCATAAAACTCAGTGGCCGGATGATTTGAAGCAGAACTGTATTTACCGATACTGCTGTTTTGATTAACAATGATTTGTTCCTTGCCTTGGCTATTGATAAAACGCGCCGAAAGATATTTAGTACCCACACTGGTCGTAAAATGCAAAAACAATTTTTCGACATTAGACTTCGTCAAATCCGCTTGAGTATTTGTAGAAATTAAGAAATTATCCAACAGCGGCGTTGTGATAATAAGCTCCAAATCATTATTAATCGTCTGGCTATAAGATTCTTCAAAGTACTTAATCGCCTTGGCAAATGAATTGGCAACTTGCCCTTTGACGTCTCTTTCAACCCATGACTTAGAAAGCTCATAGTGGCTGAGAGCCGAACAAAAAACCGACACGGCGCCTACCGCCAAGAAAGCGATAAAAACTTTTTGAAAAACTGTCCAATTAATTTTCATAATTGCGATCTTTATCTTTTAACCGACGACGATAATCTCGGGCCATTTGCCCTGCATTTTCAAAATCAATAAACCCCTTTTCAATGTCCATCGAAACCAAACGCACCCGCACCTTGCCGCCTACGCGCATCGAAGCCTCGCCGCGAATAACCTTTCCTTCGACAGGAGGATGAAATAAACGCACATACGTCCCCTTAGGCGAAGCCCCTGTGACAATCCCATCGAATACTTCACCGACTCGTCCATTGAGCAAAACAGCGGCCGCAACTTTACGCATAAAGCGTTCGACTTTTTTGGCGGCATGGTCTCTTTCTGTGCACTTAAACGCAATGCTTTCTAATTCACCTTTGCCGTAAGGCGCACGTTCTTTAGCCAAAGCCGCTTTTAACAAACGCTGAATAACAATATCCACATACCGACGATTGGGCGCCGTCGAATGCGTATAATCATGCACGGCAAGTCCAAAATGACCATAAGAAACCCCACCAGGCACGGCCAAAACATATTCCCCGGAACCTAAAAGTTTAATAATGGTCAAAGAAAGATCCGGGAAACGGTCAATATCGGCTTTTCTTCGTCGAGCCAAAAACTCCGCCAGAGCTGGCGCATCCGGCTCAAGAGGTAAAGTGTCATTAAACGATGCCGCGATTTCGCGAATCTGCGGCCAACGCTCTGGAGTGCGCACAACGCGATGAATGTGCAAACATCCATTCTTAGTCAAAAATGCAACCATACTGCCATTGGCCGCAATCATAAAATTTTCAATCAAATAACGGGCACGATTCTTTTTGACTAAAACCAAATCCTTAACATTTCCGTTTTCCATGACGGTGCGCGGCTCAATGGTCTCCAGTTCAAGGGCCCCGCGCGCCATTCTAAAATCATGCAAACGCTCTGCCGTTTCATCCTGCAGGCGCAATTGTCCCTCTAAACCTTCGACCGAACTAACCGCCTGCGGCAAATTCATTTCACCTGAAAGCCACTGACCAATTTCTTCATAAACCAATTTCGCCTTATTATGAACAATAGCACGAAAAATTTCACCGGGCCTAACATCTCCGTCGCGCAAAACAAAAAATTCGGTTACAACCGCGAGTCGATCTTCATGCGGATTTAAAGAAGAAATATCCGTACACAAACGCTCGGGCAGCATCGGAAAAATTTCTACCCCCGTGTAAACCGAAGCGCCATTGCCCAGTGCATGCGCATCCGTCAAACTGCCTTTATTGACATAATAGTCCACGTCGGCAATAGCCACCCAAACCCTAATTTCACGGTTGGGCGCACGCTGACAAAATTCAATCTGGTCAAGATCACGCGAATCCACATTGTCAATCGACGACCATAACACACCCCGCAAATCACGCACTGACAAGTCGGACTCATTGGGTTGATATTTGATAAAGAATTGTGTTTCACGAAGGACGGCGGAAGGAAAATTAGGACTAAACCCATAGTTGGCCATGGCCTGATGGGCAATTGCGCTAAGATCAAATGGAGATTCTAAAGGCATCAAATTTTATTTTGCGGCAATAAATTTTTCCCATTCCCACGCCGAGGAAATCATCTTTTCCAAACCTCGTTTAGGAACCCAGCCTAAAATCTTTTTGGCCGTCTGGGAGTCGGCAATAAGTCTTGGCCCATCACCAGCCCGACGCACAGAAACCTTGACCGCAAAATCTTTTCCCGTTACTTTCTTGGCAACGTCGATGACTTGTTTAACAGAAAAACCTTTTTGACTGCCTAAATTAAAAATTTGATTACGCGCTTTTGTTTCCAAATTCTGCAAAGCCAAAAAGTGAGCCTCGCACAAATCATCGACATGAATATAATCACGAATGCACGTGCCATCGGCTGTAGGATAATCATCCCCATAAACCTGCAAAAACTTTCGCTGGCCTAAAGCGGTTTCCAAAACAATCGGAATCAAATGGGTTTCTGGCTCATGGCTCTCGCCTATCCCACCTTTTTCATAAGCCCCGGCGACATTAAAATAACGAAAAATCACATAAGAAAAATCTTTATGCGCAGCTGCCAAATCGCGCAAAATCCGTTCACACATTAATTTTGTCTCTCCGTAAGGATTACTAGGAACCAGCAGAGCCTCTTCAGGAATGGGGACTTTTTTGGGAGGCGCATAAACGGCCGCTGTCGAAGAAAAAATAATCTTGTTAACAGAAGCTTTGCGCATTTGTTTGACCAAATTGATAAAAGACAAGACATTATTTTCGTAATATTTAAGAGGATTGCTGACCGACTCAGGGACAATGATAGACGAGGCAAAATGCATAACTTTACTGATTTTATATTTTTCAAAAACCCGAGTAATGTCGCTTTCTTTCCTAAGGTCACCCTTACAAAAAGGCACGCCCCTAGGGATAAAATCACGAAAACCCGAACTTAAATTATCAAAAACAACCGGAGTCATGCCATTGGCCAAAAGATTACGCAACATGTGCGAACCAATATAGCCGGCGCCGCCAATCAATAAAACATTAGAATTTTTAGGACTAACTTGGGCCATAAGAAAAAAATTGAAATAATTTAAAAGGCAGGAGCTAAAAAATATACCAAAATTTATTTACACCGGCTGACGATAACTTTGTAAATTTTCTTTTAACTGAGCAAGAAGATGAGCTCGACGCTCGGCGCTGGCAACGACAAAATTTAGCTTTTCACGAACCGGCCGCGCTTCACTTGCGCTTAACTTGCTAAAAAACAGAGCCGATGTCAAATGACGATTTAAAAGCGGAATGCCCTGTTGGCTTTCAGAAATTTGGTCTTCAATATTTTTTGTTAAACGGTCGCGTTGGATCATATTTTTCATGGATCTTTCTCCAAAAATAAATTCTATAAAATTTGTATTAATAAGAACGATAAAATTCGTGAATATTTAAAATTCGTGCGGCAATAAATCTCTACGAACAACTGTAAAATAGCACATCTTCTAGAAAATGTATAGCTTACAAAATAAATTTTTTTACTCTACGCTATAAATCTCAATATGAAATTTATGCACAAAGGTTTTTTTGCCAATTTGATCCAATAAAATAATCTGATGCGGCAATTTTATGCCACCGACAAAGCGATAATCTCGATAATGCACAACGCCTTGCGAATCCCGCAGAGTAAATTCAATATAATCGATATTCAAAGTCTCTTGATTAACCCAAACAATATATTGGTTTTGGTCTTTGCCGACGTTGACCTTATAATATGTCGAATAACCTAAACGCACTTGTTCCAAATACGCAATATTTTCATAATCATGAAGAATTTGCGGCCATAAGAAATAATCGCGCGACGACGACAAATATCCTCTGACCTTTGTCGAATCCTCCTGACGGCGAATACCTTTATTAATGAAATACGTTTTGCCATTTGCGATACCAAAAATATTGCCAACTTTTTTGCCCGTCAAAAATTTTGCGGCCGTATCGTCATCCTTGAGATTAAAAGCAAATTGAATCTGCTGAGAAGCTTCTGGAATAGGCGTAGAGTACCGTGCTGTCGCAGACTGCCAGATATCTGTGGCAATAACTTTCATAATCTTAAAATCTGCCCAGCTATTTTCTGGATCGCGTTTTTGCATGGAGCTTAAAAGCATCACTCGCCCCTGACGGGAATTCTCATCCGTTATTTTAAAATCAGCAGGCAAAAGACTTGCCGTCGAGCAACCAGCCAAAGAAATAATCACTAGACTAAGCACATAAAATTTAATAACTTTTATCATTGGAATTACTCTTATCGTTGCGATATTTAACTTTCCATTTAAAACATTATCTCATCAAAATAACCGAAAGCAATCCCTTTAAGCCGACAGGCAGCAAAACATTTTAGAACCTGTGCCCAACCATAGCCCGATACTCTTTTTTGGCAATTAAATTTTGGGGATCAATTTCCAAAGCCTTATTTAACGCATCCAAAGCATGCACTTTCATATGCAAATCCCGATAAACCATCGCCTTGGTAATATAAACGCTGACCTTACTCTGCCAATCTAGATGCAGCAAAGCTTTATCGTAATACGCAATTGCTTTTTCTAAATGCAGCCGACGATCCGCGCCAGAAAGTTTTTGATTTTCGAGTCGAATCAAATAAGCGCCTGCCATATTAGCATAATCAATCGCCCGTATCCCCCCGTCGAAATAACGCTGCATAATGTTGCGATCTGGAAACGTAAAAAGAAACAATGAAACAAATAAAACCGCGCCAACCCCTAAAGCTTGCCAAGACTTTTTGTTTATCATCTGATAAAACCAAAACAAGCTATAACTGCCAATCAACAGATAAAACGGAATAAACGCGATGCGATAACGGCTTTGAATGTGAAAAATAAAAACAAAACCCGTCAGAGCAAAAACAAAAGCGTACAAAATCCCGACGTGCTCATATTTGCGAAATATCAGAAGCAAACCCAAAAGCGCCAAAGGCGAAATAAGAACAAAATTAAAAACAGCAATTTTTAAAATTACCGACTGCTCTTTAAAAAGGTCATAACTTAAATTCGCAGGAATTTCAAAACCGTTAAAAAGCATCTTAAATTTCCGGGCCAAAAGACTTTTGTACTCTAGAGGGTGTTTGCCAATTTCGCGCCAAAGGACCTTGATCGTCGGCAGAATACGGCCTTTTGTTTCGTCAGTTAACTGCAACTGTGTTGGTGTATAGGTTAAGCCAATTCCGGGGGAATCGTAACTATTGCCCAACCAAAAAAGAGTCGGCCCGGAAGTTTCAGTGACCGCCTTAAAACCTGAAGCATAATTGCGAATCGCCAAAGGTGCGATGACCACAGACATCCCTGCTAAAACAAAGAAAAAAGCAGTGAACCTTTTTTTTAAATCTTTGCCAAAGAATAAAACATACGCCAAAACAAAAACCGGCAAAACACCGGCCCGCAAAATAAGCGACAAAGCACTCGCCATGCCGGCCAAAAAATAATTTTTACTTTTGCCTTTGTGCAAAGCCAGCAAAAAGAAAAAGAATGCCGTCAAGTTGGTATAAGCAATGACACTTTCACGCAAAAGCGCACACTCATAATAAATAAACGGTGAATACACCGCCGCAATGAAAGCCGTAAGTAAGCCTAAGTTTTGATTACGAAACAATAATACCGACGAGCGATAAAACAGATAAACTGCCAAAACCCCATAAACAATTTGGAAAACAAATACAATGTTCATATCCTTGCCAAAAATGCTAAAAAGGGCGGCAATCAAATACGAATAAACCGGTGAATGTCCAGGATGCTCTTTGCCCAGCCAATTGTGGGAAAGAATATCTTGGGCCATCGTCAAATAATTATATTGATCAAAAACCTTATCATGCGCGACCATCTCTGGCATCGGGTTAGCTTGAAGCTCGACAAGAAATGCAAAACGCAAAACTGCGGCCAGAATAAGGATCCCGATTAAAAGCGGTTTAGTATACGCACGCTCTTGTCTATCAGGAGCAATTGCAGGAAAAAAACTTTTCAACATCTTAACCGTTGACCTTAAGAATTTCGTCGAGAAAACCCGCAAAAAGTTTTTCAATCAAAGGCATAGCACTCATCAACCGATGATCGCTGGCAAAAAGCGATAAACGAGTTTTATGCTCTTTAGCATAACGAAAAATATCATCCGCCACGATCAACTGATCTTCCCAGCCGTGCACAATCTGGATTAAGCCGGCAGAAGGAGCTGGATTTTGCATTTCATAATCTTCTCTAAAAAAAGCCGGAGCCAGCAAA
>CAZNNZ010000050.1:0-10822 GCA_964574575.1 uncultured Planctomycetales bacterium | reverse complement strand
GATTTTTAAACGAGATTGAAAAAGATTTTTTCTTGCAAATTATTACCGTTTCGGGAATAGGTCCGCGCGCCGCAGTTAAAGCGCTCAATAAACCATTTTCCGAAATTTCACGGGCGATCAGCGAAGCGGATATTAATTATTTAAAGACTTTACCCGGAATTGGTCCGCAAAAAGCCAAAGAGATCGTCGCCAAACTGCAAAGTAAGGTTGGAAAGTTTGGTTTAATCCGCGATCAGGAACTTTCTTCTAAACCTAAAGCCCCGACGCCGGATTGGGCAGAAGAAGCGCTTTCTGTACTTTTGCAGTTGCAGTATAAACGCACAGAGGCACAGGAGATGATTGAAAAAGCGCTCAAGCGCACCAGTGGAATTTCGTCGGTCGAACAACTTTTAAATGAAATTTATAAACAAAGGATAAACGGCTAATGGACACCTCAGCTAATGAATATTTAAAGGGTGCTATCGAAGCTTTATTTTTTATCAGCGAAAAACCGGTTTCTCTAGAACAACTTAGTGAAGTGATGCACGAAAGCGTAGGCAGCGTGGATGTTCGAAAACTCGTTGAGGAATTGCGTGATGAGTATGAGACTAAACAGCGGGGCATGGTTATTGTTGAAATTGCCGGCGGTTATCAGATGCTTTCAAGTTCTCATTATGTTTCGTTTGTCCGCAGTTTTTTAAAGACAAAGGTCAGAGAAAAATTGTCGCGCCCCGCTTTGGAAGCGTTAGCGATTGTTGCCTATAAACAGCCGGTTTCCCGCGGAGACATTGAAATGGTGCGGGGTGTCAATTCCGACGGAGTTGTCTTGCATCTTTTAGACAAGGGTTTGATTAAAATTGTTGGTAAGAAAGATGTGCCCGGCCGGCCATTTCTTTATGGGACGTCCAAATTGTTCTTAGAATATTTTGGGTTAAAATCTTTGCGTGATTTACCAAAACTTGAAGATGTTTCTTTGCTTTTGGCCAACGCAGAGCAAAGTGCGATTATTCCTGTTGACGAACAATCGGCTATTTTGGCGTCGGACCAATCGGTTTTGGAGGCCAGCCGTGCGCTTGATCAAGTCGAAGCTTTGGTCGCGAAAGAAACGCATGAGCCGCAGACGCTAAAAGAAGCGATGGATGATATTTCCCGAGGAGATATTGTACCTGAAGAAGAATCTTCTCGTCTTGATACAATTATTCAGGAAGAACAAGAATCAGCTTTAGATGACTCGCAAAAGGGGACGCTATGAGCTTGAAAGATTGCCGCAAAAAGATTGATCTTTTGGATGAAAAAATTGTTGAGCTTTTAAATGAGCGTGCAGATATTAGCCTTGCGATTGGTAAAGAAAAAGCCAAAGAGCAAAAAGAAATTTATTCCCCGGGCCGTGAAAAACAAGTGCTTGACCGCGTTAAAATGTTGAGTAAAGGGAATTTGTCAGCTCAGGCGATCGCGGCGATTTATCGCGAAATTATGTCGGCATCCTTATCTTTAGAAAAGTCGTTGACGATTGCCGCATTGGGTAAAAGTGGGGCCTACACTTTTGAAGCCGCGCAGAAGATTTTTGGACAGCAAGTTGCTTATGAATCGTGCAAAGCGATTGGGGATGTTTTTCAAAGTGTCGAAAGCGGGCAGGCTAATTATGGCGTTGTCCCGGTTGAGAACTCGACGGAAGGCGCGGTTACTTGGACGTTTGATCTTTTGGTTGATTCGGATCTGAAGATTTGCCGCCAGCAGCTTATGGAAATCAGCCACAATTTATTATCGAAAGTTTCTAAAGATAAGATCATTAAAGTTTATTCAAATTGGCAGGTTTTTGAACAATGCCGCAATTGGCTTGCAAGAAATTTGCCGCAGGCTAAGCAGATCACCGTCGCTTCAACAACCGAGGCTGCCGAAATAGCCGCGAAAGAAAGAAATGCTGCGGCGATTGCTTCGCTTAAAGCTGGCGAAAACAACCAGTTAAATTGTTTGGCTTCTGATATCCATGATTTGGCGCATAACACGACGCGTTTTTTGGTTATCGGGCCGCAAGATGCTGAACCGACGGGCAAAGATCGAACTTCGATTGTGTTTTCGATCAAGGATAGAGTCGGCGCGCTTTATAAGATGCTGGAACCTTTTTATAAGAACAAGATTAATTTGACCAAAATTGAGTCGCGCCCGTCGAAGAAAAAAGCGTGGGATTATTATTTTTTTGTGGATTGTGAAGGCCACGAAGAAGACTTACGTGTCAAACGTGCTTTAAGCGAATTAGAAGATATGTGCAAGTATTTAAAAATTTTGGGTTCTTACCCGGTTATGGAATGACCACATGAAACAAATTGCCAAACAGCGTATTTTTGATGTCGAGCCATATCGTCCGGGAAAGCCCATTGACGAAGTTAAACGTGAGCTTAAGTTAAAGAAAGTCATTAAGCTGGCTTCCAATGAAAATCCTTATGGTCCGTCTACTAAAGTTTTGAAGGCGATGGTCAGCGAAGCTAAATTAGTTAATCGGTATCCCGATGGCGGCTGTTTTTATTTGCGTCAGGCGCTTGCCAAATATTTGGGCGTCAATGGCGAAAATCTTATTTTTGGTAATGGCTCGGATGAAATTATTGTAATGGCTATTCGGGCATTCGTGTCAGAGGGCGATCAAGTCATTATTGCCAAACCGTCATTTTTGATTTACGACATTGCCGCACGACTGGAAGGTGCGGTTATCAAAGAGGTGGCGCTTCAAGATTTTTATTATGATTTGGATGGTATGCGTGATGCAGTGACGGATAAGACCAAAATTATTTTTATCGGTAATCCGGATAATCCAGCTGGTACTTTTGTTAGCGAAAGCCAATTGGTTAGCTTTTTAAAAAGTATTCGTTCTGATATTTTGGTTTTTATTGACGAGGCGTATTTTGAATTTGTCGATGATAAAAGTTATCCCGACACGATCAAACTGCTTAAAACGTACAAGAACATTGTCGTGACGCGCACGTTTTCAAAGCTCTATGGTTTGGCGGGTTTACGGTTAGGGTATGGGATTGCGGATAAAGAAATCATTGATATTTTAAATCGTCTGCGCGAACCTTTTAATGTTAATTCGATTGCGCAGGCCGCGGCTGTTGCGTGTTTGCAGGATGCGGCGTACTACAGGCACATTGGCCGTGAAGTTACTCGAGAGCGGAAGAAACTTTACCAAAAATTGGAGAAAATGGGGTTGAGTTATAGCGAAACGGTGACGAATTTTATTTTGGTGGATGTCAAAAAAGATTCGACGCAAGTGTGCAACGCGCTTCTTAAAAAAGGTGTCATTGTCAGGGACATGGCGTTTTGGGGATTGAAAAATTATTTGCGCGTATCTATTGGAACTCCGTCAGAGAACGCGCAGTTTATCACGGCGCTTAAAGCAATTTTGTAATCATAGAAAGTCAAAGGAGAAAACATGATTGTCATTCTTAAACCAGATGCATCCGAAGAACAATTACAGCATTTGATCAAAAAAACTGAAGCCTTAGGCCTTAAAGCGCATGTTTCGCGCGGGGTTGAGCGCACCATTATCGGCTTTATCGGGCCGGAAGATGTCTTGCGTGTAACGCCTCTGGAGGTTTTTCCCGGCGTGGAAAGCGTTATTCCCGTCTTAGCGCCCTATAAATTAGTTTCGCGCGAGTTTAAAAAGGAATCTTCCGTCATAAAACTTAAGGATAATATTCATATCGGCGGTAAAGAAATTATTGTGATGGCAGGTCCCTGTTCGATTGAAAGTCATAGTTCGCTTTTAGGGGTGGCCAAGGAAGTTCAAAAAGCCGGGGCAACGGTTTTGCGCGGCGGGGCTTTTAAGCCACGGACGTCGCCGTATGATTTTCAGGGTTTAGGTGAGGAAGGTTTGAAATATTTGCAGGATGTTGGACAGGCAACGGGAATGGCGACAGTCACCGAAGTTATGGATGCACGCGATGTCGCGCTGATCGGAAAGTACACCGACATTTATCAAATCGGTGCGCGCAATATGCAGAATTTTTCACTGCTTAAGGAAGTGGGCATGACGCACAAGCCGGTTATGCTCAAGCGCGGCTTAAGTGCGACGATCAAAGAATTGCTTATGTCTGCCGAATATATTCTTTCTAAGGGGAATTTTAATGTTATCTTGTGTGAACGTGGTATTCGTACATTTGAAACGGCGACACGCAATACTCTGGACATTAACGCTGTTGCAGTTGTTAAGGAGTTAACGCATCTTCCTATGATGGTTGATCCTAGTCATGCGACGGGTTATTGGAATTTTGTTGGTGCGGCCGCTAAAGCAGGTGTGGCCGCTGGATGTGATGGCCTTATGATTGAAGTCCATGCTAATCCAGAACAGGCCCTTTCCGACGGGGCACAGTCTTTATTGCCTGCAAAATTTGCAACACTCATGAGCGAATTGCGTTTAGTAGCGCAAGCGGTTTCGCGAGAACTATAACAGAAAGTCAAAATATGATTGTTTCTCTTCGTCCAACTCTTTTTCGTAAAGTTGCTTTTCTTGGGCTAGGTTTGATTGGCGGATCATTGGCTAAGGCGATGCGTCAAAATCGTCTGGCCAAAGAAATAGTTGGCCTTTCTCAAAGTCAGCAAACGTTGTCGACGGCGCTTAAAGAAGGCATTATCGATCATGGTTATCACGATATTAGTAAAACGGTTGCCAATGCCGATTTGGTGGTTTTGGCGGCACCGGTAGGGATTATCACCAGTATGTTGTCCTCAATTGGTCCACATTTGCGTCGGGGATGTATCGTCACCGACGTGGGAAGTTCTAAGCAGGCAATCGTCCTTGCCGCAGAAAAATATTTGCCGGTTAATGTTTTTTTTGTCGGATCTCATCCTTTGGCTGGTTTAGAAAAAGGCGGGGTTGCTAATGCGAATGCAGATTTATTCCAAAATGCAACGTGTATTATGACACCGACGGATGCCACACATCGGATTGCAAAAGAACGTATCAAATTGCTGTGGTCAAAAGTTGGTGCGCATGTGAAATTTATGCCGGCTGATGAGCATGACAAAATTCTCGGATACGTCAGTCACCTTCCGCATATGGTGGCTTATGCGCTTATGGAAACGATTGCGCCGGAGTTTTTACCTTATGCGGCGCAAGGATTAAAAGATACAACACGGATTGCGGGTTCTTCAAACCAAATGTGGACGGACATTGCGGTAAGCAATAAAAAGAATCTTATTAAGGCCATTGATGAGATGGTAAAAAATCTTTCCTTGATCCGCAAGGCTGTTAGTACGGATGATCAAAAGACTCTCCTTAATTTTTTTAAAAATGCAAAAGCCAAACGTGACAGCCTCAGTTAAACCGGGAATTATGGTCATTGCTATCGACGGACCAGCTGGTGCCGGGAAAAGCACAGTTGCTAAAATGTTGGCAAAAGAGCTTAAGATTTCTTATTTGGATACGGGAGCCATGTATCGCGCACTGACGCTTAAAGCGCTTCGCAAGAACGTGAATTTAGAAAACGGCCAAGCTTTGGCAGATTTAGCGTTGCAGACAAAAATTCAATTAACGCCTTCTGGGGCGGGATTAAATATTATTTTGGATGGCGAAGATGTCACACAAGAAATTCGCACGCTTGAGGTTACAAATAATACCTTTTATATTGCCCGTGCGCCGGAAGTTCGAGAGATTATGGTCGCTTTGCAAAGACAGTTGGGGCAAAGCCAAAGTGTGGTTGCCGAAGGACGGGACATTGGCACGGTTGTTTTTCCCAACGCAACAAAGAAATTTTATCTAGATGCGGATTTTGGTGAGCGGGCATTGCGGCGGATTAAGGAGCTGCAAGAAAAAGGGAAGCTTGTTGATCAAGAGCAATTGCAAAAAGAACTTAACGAACGCGACCAAAAAGATTTTACCCGTAAAGTCGGACCCTTAAAGAAAGCAGACGATGCTATTGTCATTGACTCGACGGGATTAACAGCAGAACAGACTGCGGCAAAAATTTTGGAGTACATTAAATAATATGGACCAATCGTTAATTAGAAATTTTTCTATTATCGCGCATATCGACCACGGTAAATCGACATTAGCGGATCGTTTGCTTTTGTTTACCGGAGCGATTGACGAGCGCAAATTTAAGAATCAATTGCTCGACGACATGGATATCGAGCGCGAGCGAGGAATTACGATTAAAGCCTCAGCCGTGCGCATTGAATATAAAGCTAAAGACGGCAAAACATACATTTTCAATTTGATCGACACGCCGGGTCACGTCGATTTTTCGTATGAAGTCGAAAAGTCCCTGCGGGCGTGTGAAGGCGCTCTTTTGGTTGTGGATGCTTCGCAAGGTGTTGAGTCCCAGACAGTCGCCAATTATTATTTAGCTATCGACAATAATCTTGAGATTTTGCCCGTCGTTAATAAGGTTGATATTGTGAATATTGACATCAATCACGCCAAAAACGAAATGGTTGAGGCTTTAGGTTTTAAAGAAGCGGATATTCAATTTATTTCAGCTAAGGCGGGGATTGGCATTGATACGCTTTTTGAAAAAATTGTTGAGTATATTCCACCGCCGGAAGGCAATGAGAATGCGCCCTTGCAGGCTTTTATTTTTGATATGAAGTACGACATTTATAAAGGCATCATTATTTATGTCCGCGTTGTTAACGGTTCGCTTAAACCAGGCGTGCGCATTAAGATGATGCATACGGGCAAGGAATTTAACATTGAAGAGGTGGGAGTTTTTCATCCGGCACCGGTCAAGGTTAAGGGTTTATCGACGGGCGAAGTCGGGTATATAACTTGTAGTATTCATGAACCTCGTGAAGTGCAAATTGGGGACACGGTGACGGAAGTGGCCAATCCAGCGGCAGAGCCTTTGCCGGGGTATCGTAAACTTAGTCCTCTGGTTTTTTGCGGGGTTTATCCGGTTAATTCCAAAGATTTTATGGCTTTGCGCGAGGCGATTGAAAAATTGCGGCTCAATGATCCGAGCTTTGTTTATGAGCTGGAAAGTTCTTTATCGTTCGGACATGGATTTCGTTGCGGATTTTTGGGACTGCTTCATATGGAAGTTGTGCAGGAGCGTTTGCAAAGAGAGTACGACTTAAATCTTATTTTGACGACGCCCAATGTTCAGTATCGTTGTATCCCAAAGAGTGGCGAGCCGTTTTTTATCGAAAATCCCGCCCAGCTTCCCGATTCTTCCGAACAATATAAACTTGAAGAGCCTGTCCTTGAAGTTGCTATCTTAACGCCGGTGGTTTCGATGGATCAAGTCATGGAGCTGGCCAAACGCAAACGCGGAAATTTTGTTAAAAGTGAATTTGTTTCAGACCGCATGAGAGTTATTTTTGATATTCCGCTTTCAGAAGTTATTGTCGATTTTAATGATCTTATTAAATCGGTGACGCGCGGATATGGTTCAATTGATTATAAATTCAAAGGTTTTTATCCGGCGCAAATTGCCAAGCTCGACATTATGATCAATGACAAGATTTGTGATGCGTTTTCGTGCTTAGTCAGCAAAGATCGTGCCTATGAAAAAGGCTCCGCGCTAGTCGGAAAATTAAAGGATTTGATTCCTCAACAGCTTTTTGAAGTACGCGTGCAGGCGGTCTCCGACGGACGGATTATTTCGGGCGCTAAGGTCAAAGCGGCTGGAAAAAACGTGACCGCCAAGTGTTATGGTGGGGACATTTCACGCAAGCGCAAACTTTGGGAAAAACAAAAAGAGGGAAAGAAAAAACTTAAGCAAATTGGGAATGTGGAGGTCCCTCAGGAAGCCTTTTTGGCTGCCCTAAAAATTTAATTATGAACCCAACCCAAGATGCTTTGCAAATGAAGAAACTTAAGATCAAGTCCCAGGCGCGTGAGTGGGTCGAATCGATTGTCATTGCTTTTATTTTGGCGATGTTTATTCGCACGTTTTTCTTCCAAGCTTTTCGTATTCCCAGCGGGTCTATGCGTATGACGCTTTTGGAAGGCGATCGTTTATTGGTCAATAAACTTTCTTACGGCGCGCTTGTGCCATTTATGCAATATCGTTTGCCAGGGTATTCGCATCCTCGTCGGGGTGATATTGTTGTTTTTAAATATCCAGAAGATCCCAAGCGTGATTTTATTAAACGTTTAATCGCGGTTGGAGGCGAGACGGTGGAAATTAAATTTGGAGATATTTATATCAATGGCCAGTTGATTGAAGATCCGGTCATTAAAAATATTTATTATTACAATCGCGGCAGTTATGGGGATGTGAACAAAAAGATTTCGGTTCCTTTAGGGTACTATTTTGTTTTAGGTGATAATAGCGGCTCAAGTCATGATAGCCGTTATTGGGGTTTTGTTCCACAGGATGATATTATTGGCAAAGCCGAATTTATTTATTGGCCGCTAAACCGAATCCGGTTTTTAAAATAATAATATTCAAATGACACGTTTTTATTTCTTGTTGATATTTTCTTTTTTGCTTTTTACTGGTTGTGCGAGTTCTGGGCCAAAAACCGCCAAAGCTCTTCAGCCGCAAGCGCCCGGCGAGAGTCAAGAAGATGTTGTTTCTGCGATGGAACACGTCTTAGGGTCTGTTAGCGGCAAGCTGGTCGATCAAAAACAGTTGGAAAATTTAGGCAAAGAGATTCAAAAAGATCCGCAAGCGAAAAGTGCTGTGCAGGCGATTACCAATTCGGTCAGCGGCCAGAATCAAACTGTTAAATATTGTCCGATTGACGGACAACGTTACAGCCCCAAATTTAGCGTTTGTCCGGTTCATCAAGTCCCTTTAAAATCTTTAGGTAATAACTAAAAATGTCTTTGACCTTAGCTAATAAAATTACCATTGCCAGAATTCTTGCGGTGCCGTTTTTTATTACGGCTGTTCTTTATTATTCGCCAGTGCAGGATTATTTGCGGCATGTTGCTTTGGTTGTATTTTTATTTGCGGTCATCAGTGATGTCGTCGACGGATATATTGCAAGGACATATGATCAAAAAACCAAGGTGGGTGCCATTATTGATCCGTTGGCGGATAAAATTCTTTTGATCAGCGCTTTTATTTGTCTTTATACTGTTGGCCACCAGTTACCGGTTATGTATTTTCCGATTTGGCTTGTCGTGGCGGTGCTTAGCCGTGATTTTATGCTTGTGGCAGGTTCAATCCTGATTTTTATGTTTCATGGCAAATTTGGGATTACTGTTTCTATTTGGGGGAAAGCCACAACATTTTTTCAGGGGGTTTGTGTCGTCGGACTTTTATTGCAATGGTCATGGACATCACTTTTTTGGTATGTCGCGTTTGCTTTGACTGTGATTTCAGGGCTTGATTATTTTTGGCGTGGGTTTAATTTATTGAATAGCTCAGCCAACAAGGAGTGAGGGCATGAATATTTTTTGTGGGTTGTTTTGTAGTTATCTTTTAGGGTCTATTCCCACGGCGTATCTTTTTGGAAAATTTCTTAAAGGAATTGATATTCGTCAGCATGGCTCTGGGAATGTCGGGGCGACTAATGCTTTTCGTATTTTGGGTAAGGGTATCGGAACGGTTGTTTTGATTCTTGATATTCTCAAAGGTGTGTTGGCTATTGTCGTTCTCGGAAATCTTTTTGGTTTTGACAAAGTTTTTTTACGAGTTCTTTTGGGGGTTATGGTTGTGGTTGGACACAATTGGACAATTTTTTTGCAATTTAAAGGGGGTAAGGGGATTGCGACGAGTTTGGGCGTTTTGATCGGATTGGCGATACAATTTGAGTCATTGCGGATTGTTTTGGCAATTACTTTCTTAGCATGGCTTGTTCCTTTTTTAATAAGCGGTTATGTTTCGCTTTCTTCGATTCTTGCCGCTTTTGTTTTGCCTCTCATGATGTTTTTTACAAAACAATCATGGGAGCTTTTGGTTTTGGGGTGTGTTTTTTGTATATTTATTGTTTTTAGACACATCCCTAACATTAAGCGCCTTTTGGCTGGTCAAGAACGCCAAGTCAATTTTCCTTTTAAAAGAACCCCGTAACATTTGTCTTTTTTAATTTTTCGTAAAATTTCCTTTTTGTCGACGATAAAAACATGAGGAAAAAATCAGGAAAGCGGTTTCTCTCTTAAGGGGTGTACCTCTTGTTGCTGATAGCCAGCATGTTATACTTCGATTGCTAGCTTTAGTAAATCAATAGGGGTGAGACTAATGAGAACTATCGAATACAAAAAACGATATTCCCTGAAACATCATCGAAAAATAATTTCAATTAATGAGAATAATGAAGACAAGGATTGCAAAACGCATGTCCATAAAAGTTTTGTTTATGTTGTTTCACAAGCTCCTTTAGGTGCTCCGGCACTTTCTGATTCGCAAATTTTTATTCGAAAGAAATTCGACAGCAAGACAAATTCGGAAAACTTTTTGTTTAAGATTAAAGGAGCGTTTTATATCAACCGTGGACGCAATATTCTTAAGGTCGATTTTTGCCATACGCTTCGGATTGATATTATTTGGAAATGTAAAATTCTCTCTCCCCAGAAGTCAGCAACGCTGACTTAAGATGTCGTGGTTGAAAGCCACAAACAACTAACGCAAGGCATTGAGCTTTGCGTTAGTTTTGGGACACCTATAGAGATGGTAGTCAAGAGCAAAAACACTCGCCCCATTGGTTATGGTTCTTCACAACGCTGTTTGTTTATTCTTTTTGTTTACAATCCAGTCTGTTTTTAGATTTTTTAGAAGTCCTGGAAATCCAGTCTTCAGACACCTATTGGCCACGTCGGACAATTTGCCGGCTGGCATGATCGTATTGGAGGCAGCGGCCAGTTGACTCATTGAACAATGTTACCCGTTAGCCTAGTGAAGCTTATGAATTGTAATCGTAAGTGCGACAAATAAAAAAGAAGACTTCATAGATCTTT
>CAZNNZ010000049.1:0-10924 GCA_964574575.1 uncultured Planctomycetales bacterium | reverse complement strand
TGGGGTGCTCCTTGATTTTAAAGTGACTTCTTTGGCTAAAATGGAGTTCTTTAAGAGATTGATTTTTTGTTGTTGTGTTTGGATTTGTGCAGATTGTTCTTGAAATTGTTGGTTAAGAGATTCGTTTTCTTCTTTGAGTTCTTTTACTGCTTCAAGCAGTGGAGCAATAAGAGCAGGATAGTCAATAGCCTTTGCCCCGTTTTGACCATAAACAATTTCTGGGTATATTTTTTGGGCATCTTGTGCAATGATTCCAAGATGTATGCGCTGGTCAAAGTTGTTATTTTTCCAGTTAAAGGTAACCATATCAATTTTTGATAGTTCTTTAAGTGCGTTTTTTAAGGGTGCGATATTCTTTTTGAGCGCAGAGTCGGAAATTAAAATTAACTTTGTTGCCTTGACATTGCCAGTTATTTCTAGTTTTTCAGTTGGGGCTATGGTGTTAATTCCAACATTGCCGTTAGAAAGAATGGTTAAAATATCTCCGCTATTGGAGGGATTTGCGTTGGTGCTTATGGTCAGGTCAGGTAAGCTGCTAGCTGCACCACCGGCGTCGCCATTGACTGTAAGGATAGCATTGAGTAGAACCCCAGTATAATGGTTTACACCCAGAATACCGTTGCCAAGAAATGTAAATTGTTGGTTTTCGTTTCCGTTATTCATCAGATGAAGTTCAATTTCTGCCTGCGATGCGCCAGGGGTCATGTTGTTCCAATAGGGACGAAAACCGACATATTCATTTCTTGTCCCTCCACAGGGGCCATAAAAAGCAATATTAGTGCCTGGACCTGGAGAACCTAGAATTGGATGTGAATTTTCGATCATTACGCCATCTGTTGTCCCAGGATTGTCTACAGCAATATGTAATGTGCTTCGGGGATTTTGGGTACCGATTCCTAACCAAGGTTTTCGTAAACTTAGGTCTGGATACGGGGTTATCATGTAATATTGATCTACTATTGTGGATGCGTTCAAATGATCCGCATGAGTGTCACGTCGGACATCCCATAACCCTGACCAGGGACCCCAGATGTTGCCTGAGCAAAGGTAAAGATCTTGAGCCGTGTTATTAAAATAGATTGACCCGTCATCACAAGCGCCAGTTAAAGGATTTTGTGGAATAATGCGAAGTCGGGAATAAGATCCTATGGGCGCTGGGTAATAGGAAGTTAGTGTTATGCTATTGGTTTGTGCGTAAACTAGGTGCGCACAAACTAGCAATAGTACATTTAGGCAAATTGATAAGTGGTATTTCATGATAATGTTTAGTATATTGTCTTGAAAACATAGTATTTAGTATAAAATCTTATTTGTCAAGGGTAGATAAAAATACAACAATGTTTTGAAAATGTTAAATAAATCCACTTTTAACAACCTTTTGGTTTTAGCCATTATTTTGGCAGGTGTTTTTTGTGCCTATTGGCCGTCGCTTTTTAATGGTTTTGTTTCTTGGGATGACAATATTTATGTCGTCGAAAACGAAATTATCCGCAACCTTTCATGGTCCACTCTAAAAACAATTTTTACCACCGATGTCTCGCTTAACTACACGCCGTTGACGAATTTGTCTTTTGCATTGGAGTATCATTTTTTTGGGTATAATCCGTTTTATTTTCATTTGAATAATTTGCTTCTGCATTTGGCGGTCACAGGACTTGTTTTTGTTTTTGCACTGCGTTTGTCTTTGTCTTTAACGGTGGCTTCGTTTGCGGCGCTCTTTTTTGGACTTCATCCGATGCATGTGGAATCTGTCGCGTGGGTCACCGAGCGAAAAGATGTGCTTTATGCGTTTTTTTATATGCTAGCCTTGTTGTTTTATTGGAATTATCTGACGAGAAATTCAAAAATTTCGTATGGCGCAAGTTTGGTTTGCGGTAGCTTAAGTATTTTGTCCAAACCGATGGCTTTGAGCTTGCCTTTTGTGTTTTTTATTCTTGATTGGTTTTATGGCCGTAAAATAGATCGGAAAATATTTTTTGACAAAATTTTCTTTGGGTTTTTGATTTTCCCGATTGCGTGGATAACGTATGCACTTAATGCGCGGGTCATTGCGCTAAAATTTCCTGACGCGCTTTTGACCTGGGTGTGGACGTTTACTTTTTATATTAAAAAATTTCTTTTTCCTTTTAATTTCTTGCCGCTCTATGAGCTTCCAAGGCCTGTCAAAATTTTTAATCTGGAATTTGCGTCTTCTCTACTGATTGCCGTTTTGATTATTGCCGCGCTCATTGGTTTTCGAAAAAACCGCTGGCTTATTTTTGCTTTTCTTTTTTATTTTATTTCAATTTTCTTTTTATTGCGTTTTGATTATAGTGCGGATCTTTGTATTGTTGCGGATCGTTTTATGTATTTGCCCAGTGTCGGAATTTGTATAGCGTTGGCTGTTTTTTTACATAAATTCCATGGAAAGATTAAAAACCATAAGCTTTTTTGGCGCAATGGGTTTTTGGCGGCTGTTATTTTTGTTTTTTCCTATTTGGCTTTGACAACTTATCATCAGACTAAAATTTGGGGCGATGAAATTGCGTTTTGGAGTAAAGTTTTAAAGTATTATCCATCTAATGCGCTTGGCTATAATCAGCGTGGGTTGGCTTATAAGCAAGCGGGAGACTTAGAGAATGCTTTGCGGGATTATAATCAAGCGATTTTGCTTTTGCCGGATTATGATTTTGCTCTGACAAATCGGGGTATCGTTTACAAAGAATTGGGAAAATTTCAGCAATCTTGGGATGACCATTCGCGGGCGATTGCCAAGAATCCTGATTTTAGTGAAGCGTATCTTAATCGCGGCAATGTTTTGTTTTCGGCTGGAGATTATCAAGGGGCAATTACTGATTACAATAAGGCGATTATGACAGTAAATATTTCATCGCGCCGCAAATCCACAGTCTATCGCGCTGAAAGTTATAGCCGTCGAGGTTCTGCATATTTCTTTATGAAAGAGTATGAAAATGCTTTGCAGGATTTTAATCGGGCTTTGGAAATAAATCCTGACAATGTTGTCGCTTTGGATAATCGTGCTATTATTTTTAGTATTCGCAAAGAAAAGGACAAAGCTTTGGTAGATTTTTCCCGATCCTTGCGATTGGTTCCCGGTAATGCGGTCAATTATGTTAATCGGGCACAACTTTACTATGACAGTGGTGATAAAACAGCGGCTTTAGCGGATATTAAGACGGCGCTGATTTTAAATCCTAATTCTAAACGGGCGCTGGAATTAAAAGCGCGTATTGAAAAATAACTCTTACATTTGGAGGAACGTATGAAAATTATGATTTTGGCGGGCATTATTTTTGTGATTGTTTTATTTCTTTGTACAAAAGTTTTTGCACAAGTACAACATGCTTTCGCAAAGCCAGCATTTGGAGATACAGGAAATGTTTTTTCGTTTACAATGAAAAATATTGACGCAGAAGATGTTAATCTCGCTACATATAAAGGGAAAGCTCTGTTAATCGTAAACACTGCTTCCAAATGTGGTTACACGCCGCAATATGCAGCTCTTGAACAGTTATACCAAGAGTATAAGGATCGCGGTTTTGTGATTTTGGCGTTTCCCGCGAACAATTTTATGGCTCAAGAGCCGGGGACGGACAAGGAAATCAAGGATTTTTGTCTTTTAAAATATAAGACGACGTTTCCCGTTTTTGCTAAAAGCAGTGTCAAAGGAGCGGATATTAATCCTTTGTACCAATATTTAACAACGCGCTCAGGTTTTGATGGTCCGATTAAGTGGAACTTTAATAAATTTTTGGTTGCGCCCGACGGAAAAGTCGTTGCCCGCTTTGATTCGGGTGTTGAACCTAAAGCGCCAGAGCTTGTTGCAGAGTTGGAAAAAGTTTTGCCCAATAAGTAACTATTAGCCAAGCTTATCAAACCCTTTTGAGGCGAATAGCGCCATAGAGGCGCTAAACAATTGAGCCGCGAAAGGGTTTGTTAAGTTTGGCTATTTTGTTGGGTTTACGTCTTTTATGCTATATTTGTTACAGATTTAAAAGGAGCAGAACATGTCCAATGCGATTCTCTTAATATCTTGTCCTGACCAAAAAGGTATTACCGCCGCGGTTACGTCATTTGTTTTTGAAAATGGCGGTAATATCATTGATGCCAGTCAGCATATTGACGAGCAGACGAACACGTTTTTTATGCGCATCGAGTGGTCGCTGGCGGGATTTGCTTTCTCAAATTCAAAAATTGCTGAGAAGTTTAAACCGATTGCAAAGAAATTTTCTATGGCTTGGGATTTATATTTTTCTAATCAGCAGAGTCGCGTTGCAGTTTTTGTTTCCCAACATTTGCATTGCCTTTATGATTTGCTTCTGCGGCAAAAGGCTGGGCAATTGCCCTGTGAAATTGCGCTGATTATTAGCAATCATCCGCAAGCGCGCGCTGTCGCTAAAGCCTTTGGAATCAAATTCTTTGAAATGGCGATTAATTCAAAGAATAAAAAGACGCAAGAAAAGCGACAGCTGGATCTTTTGAAAAAAGAGCGCATTGACCTAGTGATTTTAGCGCGCTATCACCAGATTTTAAGCCCGGATTTTGTTGCGCAATATCCCAATCGCATTATTAATATTCATCATTCTTTCTTGCCTGCTTTTGCCGGCAAAAGTCCTTATGATCAGGCCTATCAAAAAGGGGTCAAAATTATTGGGGCGACCAGTCATTTTGTGATTGCCGCATTGGATCAGGGGCCGATTATTGAACAGGATACGGTGCGCATCAGTCATCGTGATTCGATTGATGATTTAAAGCTTAAGGGTCAAGATTTGGAAAAAATTGTCCTAAGTCGTGCCGTGCGCTGGTATTTGGAGCGAAAAATTTTACCCCTTGGAAACAAAACCGTTGTCTTCGATTAATTCTCTCTTTGAAAATATTTTTTTACTGCACATCTGGAGTCTTGTCGCTTTCAAGTTCTTCCGTTTGCGCCTCAACGGGTGGAGTTTTTTTATGCGCTTCTAGGTTGATGGTGATGAGCACTTCATCTGCGATGACATAACCGCCTTGATCCATTTGCTTGTTCCATTTGACGCCAAAATCCGGACGGTTTATTTTTGTTTGCCCAGAAACACCAATGACCTGATCATCATTCATTGGGCTTTTGACAGGCCCTGCAATAGTTAGAGGCAAGCTAATGGTTTTGGTTGTGCCTTTAATTGTCAATTCTCCTGTTACGGTAGAGACATTGCCTTGGGTCTTAACGCTGGTGCTTTTAAAACTAATTGCAGGGTTGGTATCGGCGTCAAAGAAATCAGTGCCGCGCAAATGTTCGTCGCGTTGTTCGTTTTGAGTATTAACGCTTTTAGTTTCAATCGAGGCTTCGACTTCTGTTATTGCCGAATTCTTCGGGTCGATATTAATTAAACCGCTAAAATTTTTAAAATTTCCTATAACCTCGCTGACCGTCAGATGTTTGATAGAAAATGCAACGCTTGAGTGCACCGCGTCGATGACGTAGGTGTCAGCGCATAGGGCGTTAGTTGCAAGTCCAAGGCAAAAAAACACGGCTAAAAAATAAGGGTGTAATGTTTTCACAGTGTCCTCCAGAGGTTTAAGGTTAAACAATTATTTCTATTTAAGCGCGAAAACTTGTAAAGTCAAATTTTATTTCAAGGCGAATAAAAAAAATATTTTCTGGGAATTGAAAGTGTTTTGCTAAAATGTTTCCCATCATTTTCAAATCGCAAGCTTTGAGGGGCAAGATGCTAAAATTTTTTAGGGAGTATCGACAAAAGAAGGAATTTGCCCGAGAGTTTTTGTCTTTCTTGTCTGAGGCAAAAGCGAATCTCGAGCATTATTATGTGATGTTCCAATTGGGACGTTTGAGGTTTTTTACTTTAAGCGCATGGGAAAAGTTTGGGTGCCGCTCTGACATTTCATGGGACAGTGTCGTGCAAGAATATATTCGACGCTTAGCACAATACAATTCTGTTTTAAAGGAGTATAAAGATTTTGAAAGTTGGTACAACGAGGATTTAGACCATAAGAATCAGGAGAATGGACGGCTTTTGCATAAGAAAAAAGAATTAGCGCAAGAAGAGTTTGCGGGATTAGAAGCCGTCATTAAGGCGGCGATTGCTTCAATACAAGAAGAAGCAATCCGAAGGAGAATATAAAATATGCTTTCTGTCTCAACAGCTTGGAATTATCGTGCAGGCGTTTCTATGCGGCAACTTTTGCTTGAGATCAAAGAAACCGGTGCTCGTGGCGTCGAACTTGGCTATAAAATTACGGTTGATCAACTCGAGCAAAGTGTTTTACTCCTAAAAGAATTGGATTTGAAAGTTTCGAGTGTCCACAATTTTTGTCCTCTTCCCGACGATCATCTTTCTAGTCGTCATGCGTCAAATTATTATCGCTTAACTTCACTGGATGAAAGCGAGCGCAAACTTGCTGTTTTTTGGACACAAAAATCTGTAGATACGGCTTTGCGTGTCGGTGCGGGTGTGGTGGTCATTCATGCCGGAACGGTTGAGATGCCTGAGGAGCTTTCGGAAAAGTTATTTAAGAGTTATAAGGTCTCAGACGAGGGTGCTGGTGCTTTTGAAGAGTTGCGTGAGAAGTTTATAAAACAACGGCAAGCCGCTCGCGGTCCGTATATTGATGCGCTGATCAAAAGTTTGACCCAGCTTATGCAATATGCGCAAGATAAAAACATCAAGATCGGCCTTGAAACGCGTTATTATCCGACGGAAATCCCAAATTCTCAAGAGATTGGCGAATTGCTGGAAAAATTTCACAATAAAGGTCTTTGGTATTGGCATGATGTTGGCCACGCGGAGGCCAATGACCGATTGGGGATTTATAATCATCAAGATTGTCTTAAACGGTATGCACAAAAGCTTATTGGTTTTCATTTGCATGGTGTTAAAATTTTGCGTGACCATCAGGCGCCGTTTCAAGGCGACTTTGACATTACGCGCGTTTATCCTTTTATTAAAAAACATCACATTAAAGTCATCGAATCGCATGCTTCTGCGACGAGAGAAGAAATTTCTGCGGCATTAAATGAATTTTCTAAACTGGAGTAACAGTAATGAAACTTTATCTTGTTCGTCATGGCAATGCGCTTGGTGGTGTAGATGATTTTGTCCGTCCGTTAAGTCATGAAGGGATTGATGAGGTTAAAAAAGTTGCCGAGTTCTTAAAAGAACATAATAGTCACGTGGATGTGATTTATCATAGTGTCCGTCTGCGCGCTCGTCAAACCGCTGAGATTATTCACAATCGTTTAAAGGTGAAAAAACTTTTGCTGGAACGCTCTGGTCTCTCTCCTGATGACCCGGTCGAAGAAATTGCCGATTTTGTTGACCGCCAAAAAAGTGATTGCATGATTGTTGGACACATGCCTTTTTTGGGGCGCTTGGTTTCGCTGCTGGTTGCTGACGAAGAAAATCGTAGTTTGGTTTCATTCCCGACGGGTGGTGTTGTTATCTTAGAGAAGAAGAGCAGCCACCCTTGGTTGATTGTTTGCATGATTGATCCAAAAATTTTATAGGCAGATATGATAAACGAAAACCAGTTTTTAACTGTTTCTCAACTTAATCTTTATATTAAGGAAGTCCTTAACATGGGATTTCCGTCGGGCGTATGGGTTTGCGGCGAAATTCAAGGCTTTAATCGTAATCGGGATAAGTCGCATGTTTTTTTTGAGCTCTGTGAAAAAGATCCGGTTTCCAAAGATGTTTTAGCCCGCATTGGGCTTGTGATTTTTTCTGGGCGTAAAGCGTATATTGATCAAGTTTTAAAAAGCGCCGAAAACGCGTTTAGTCTCAAGGACGATATTGAAGTTAAGTTTTTGTGCAAAGTCGATTTTTATCCGCCGCACGGCGCTGTGCGGCTGATTGTTGAGAGTATTGACCCGATTTATACGCTGGGTAAAATTGCGCAAGAAAAACAAAGGCTTATTTCTCTTTTAAAAGAAAAAGGGACGCTGGATAAAAATAAAAAATTGGCTTTGCCGCTTGTGCCTTTACAGTTGGGTTTGATTACTTCGTATGATTCGGCGGCGTACAATGATTTTATTTCCGAATTGCAATCAAGCGGGTATGCATTTAAAATTTTTTGTCGCAATACTTTGATGCAGGGTAAGGCGGCTAATATGGATGTTTGTCAGGCTTTAGATGAGCTCTCAGAGATAAAAAGTCTTGATGTGATTGTTATTACCCGCGGCGGGGGGTCGATTGCGGACTTGGCCTGTTTTGACAGTCAACAAATTGCTCAAAAAATTGCTGATTTGCCCTTGCCGGTTTTTAGCGGCATAGGTCATGAGATTAATATCACTATTGTGGATTTAGCTGCACATACATATGCTAAGACACCGACGGCAATTGCGCAGTTTATTGTGGGTTTGATTAAGAATTTTTTGGAAATGATGCAACAGAAAGTACAAACTGTTATTCAAGAGACCAGTCAACATTTAGACGAAGAGAAACGACGTTTAAAAAATAATGCAGTAGATATTCAAGGGGCTACCAATGATTTTTTAAAGCAGCATCACGTTGGGCTTATTCGCCGGCAAGAACAGCTAAAGGAAAAACCATTGCAGTTCTTGGAAAAAACGGCATTAAAGAATTTGGCCAATCAAACCGCGCTTAAAAAAGATGTTTTAAATTATTTTAAGCAGGAATCTTTGCGCTTAACAAATTTTTATCGTCTAATCAAGTTGGCCAGTCCGGACAAGACATTGCAACGGGGCTTTAGCATCAGCCGTTTAGCCGACGGCACGCTTTTGCGAAGTGTTAAGCAGGTTCAAATCAATGATCAGTTAACCGTAGAGGTCTTCGACGGCAAGATTAATAGTGTTGTCAACTCAAAGGGGGATCCAAGGTGACCGAAATAAAATATAGTAAAGCGATTAAGAAACTTGATGAGATTTTGGCTAAGATTGAGACGCAAGAGATCGACGTTGATGAATTAGCCGACAATGTTAAAGAGGCGGTGGATCTTTTGAAGGTTTGCAAAAATAAGATTGAAAAAGCTCAAATGGAAGTTAAAAAAGTTGTCGCGGGATTTTCTGCTGAGGATGCCGATGACCAAAAGAGCTGATTTTTTTAATCGAAAAATTCTTAAATATGTTTTTTTGGTTTTAGCGCTTGGCGCTGGACTTTTTGCAAAAATTTCCGATAAATCAGAATATCGTGATGCGTTTATTGTAAAAGTTTATGATGGTGACACGGTTGGTTTATCCGACGGAGAGAAGGTGCGTTTAATCGGGATAGACACACCTGAAGAGTTTGAAAGTCAAAAACTTTTTAATGATGCGCAGAGAACTGGACAAGATATTGGCGTTATTAAAGCTATGGGACATAAGGCCCATGAGTTTACCAGCCGCTGGGTTTTAGGCCAAACAGTGCGTTTGGAGTTTGATCGCGAAAGACGCGATAAATATAATCGGCTTCTAGCATATCTCTATATGCCGTTTCCTCATCCGCCTTTGTCCAAGGCGCCGCGCAGTGGGTATATTGTTAATCGCGACGGGGGAAAATGGTATTTTATTAATGCGACGATTATTCAGTCCGGGTATGCCAAGCCTATGATCATTGCGCCTAATGATAAGTATAAGGAAATTTTTGAGGCGCTTTATCAGCAGGCTCAGGAATATCATTTGGGATTATGGAATAAAAAGAAAGTTACAGGCTTAATTGGTAAGCATCAATCTGGTTTAACTGCTGGATCAGCACATTAAACATCGGCCAGCTAATGTTAACTGCGATATAAATCCAAAAAGCCAGTGAAAGCCCGATAGACGTTAAGTCAAAAAAGATTTCCCATCGGACATGGCGGCAGAAAAGATCATCATAAGCGCTTGGGATTTTCTTTTGATGGCATTCTTCGGCATAATGTTCGTAAACTATTTTTTGGTTGACGATTCGTCCGCTTAAAATGTCCTCTAAGATATGAGAGTATTCGGTTAGATAACTGCACTCTAGAGGCGTGTGTTTGCCCGGAATAATTTTATTGTTGCATTTTGGACAGTACCCGGTGTATTTCATATGAAAAAAATTTGTGCTTAAGACATTAAAGAAAAACCAGGGGATATTAAATAGACAGGTTAAATTGACGGGAGCAACAAAAAATCTTATCGAGTCGCGGCCGCGGCGCAGATAATTTTTGTGAAGGTCATAATCTAAAAACAGAGAGTGGTCTTTAAGATAACTGCGGATATGATGCTGTGTTGACGGGTCGGATAAGTCGTTTTTGTCTTTGCCGCTTATGCGCGAACTAAAGGATTGCTGACGGGTAAATTCCAAAGCTTCCCTTAAAGAGACCTCTGGCAATTCTCTCTTGCAGTTTTGGCAGGTCATGATTTGTTCTTGATAAAACAGTTGGCAAACTCGGCAAAGTTTCATGTGCTTTTTTTATAGATAATGTTACGATAGATGCTTAATTCTAGCATTCTGTGTTTAAAAAGCAAAAATTCAATCAATTATATGAGGGTGTCTTTTGATGAATAATTTTTTAGATGTTTTTAATGAAAAATCTGGGTCAGTGATTTCTGCAGTAGCAGCACTTTTGGTTGTGGGTATGTGTTTTTTTATTTTGGGTCGCATCTATTGGATTTGGTACAGGAAAAATATTTTTCAGCCCAAAAAGCTCGATAACAGCGTCAGAAACCCCACTCTTTTTGACGTTCGTGAGCTTTTGGTTAAAGGTCAAAAAGAAACGGCGATAAAGGTTTACCAAAAAATCTTTAAAGTCGATCAGAAAGAAGCTTCTTCAGCTGTCGATGCATTGGAAAGAAATATACATAAGCAGGGATGATTTTTAAAGAAATTTGCGCCCCGCCGATTTTTCGGAAAGCTTAATGAGGTTATCGGCATAAGGGCGCAAAAAATTTCTTAAGTGAAGAACTGGTAGTTTTTAAAGAAATTTGCGCCCATAGCTCAATTGGATAGAGCACTAGTCTTCGGAACTAGGTGTT
>CAZNNZ010000048.1:0-10948 GCA_964574575.1 uncultured Planctomycetales bacterium | reverse complement strand
CCTCTTGAACCCCATTCAAGTGCGCTAGCCAACTGCGCTACGCTCCGTAAAATTTTTTTTGGCGAGTGCCGATTATATACTGCTTTCTTTAAACCAAGCACTTGTTCGTAAATTCTAGAAAAAGCAGTATACTATATTACCAAAAACCTGCCAAGGAAAAGTTCGACGAACGGGGCTGAAAAATTATTTTTATTCAGCTTTTGTTTTGCGAGTCATCAGATCTGTGACGGCGGATTGTGCGGATTTACCTTTAAAGAGAATATTGTAAACTTCTTGGGTAATAGGCATGGGTATTTTATGCTTTACGCTCAAATGGTAAGCGGCTTTGGCGGTTTCGACGCCTTCGGCCACCATAGCCATTGAGTCCAAGATTTTTGCAATTGTTACTCCCTTGCCTAATTGTTCGCCGACACTGCGATTGCGGCTTTGCGCACTAAAACACGTCGTGATAAGATCTCCCAAGCCAGTTAAGCCTGCAAAAGTTTGAGGTTTTGCGCCCAGCGCGGTACCTAAGCGAGACATTTCTGCCAGTCCTCGTGTTACGATTGCGGCTTTGGTATTTGTTCCGTAACCTAACCCATCGCAAACACCACACGAAATTGCGATTACGTTTTTTAAACTTCCCCCAATTTCAATTCCGACCACGTCCGGATTTGTATAAATCCGAAATGTTTTGGAATTAAAGATTTCTTGCAAAGTCTTGGCAGTTTTAGTGTTTTTACAGCCGATGACTGCTGTTGTCGGAATATTTTTGACTACTTCTATGGCGATTGTTGGGCCTGAAAGAACAGCTAAATTGACATTCCCCAGAACATCGTTAATCACTTGACTGACGCGCATCAGGGTTGTCGTTTCAATTCCTTTGACGATGCTAAGAATCGTCTTGTTCTTGAGATTTAAAGGTTTTATTTTTTGCAAAACGCTGCGTAAGAATTGTGACGGGACAGCCAAGACAAGGATTTTGCTTTCGTTGATTGCAAAGTTTAAGTCGCTGGTGATTTCTACGTTATTTGGAAGTTTAACAGCAGGTAAAAATTTGTGATTGATTCGGGTTTTTTTGACTTCTTCGACATATTGGGGAAAAGCGCCCCAAAGTTTGATGTTATATTCTTTTTTGGCAAGGTAAACGGCAAGTGTTGTTCCCCATCCGCCGTCTCCGATAATTGAAATGCTGTGGTTTGTCTTAGACATGGGGGTTATTATAGCGAATCAAAAAGAAGTTGCAAGGTTGTATTAAATTGGATTTACTGTTACGCGATAAAGAGCAAAGGTTTCATTTTCATAAACGGGTTCCAAGACTTCGTTTTTATCGGGATTTAGATAGCGCATAAAAACAATGTAATTGACTTTGTATTTTTTGATTGCGTTAATGAGTGCTGGCTGGATATCGCCGTCGATAAAAACTTTGAAGTGTTCAACATCAGCAAGGCGCTTTTGCCAGTCAAGAGCCGCTTGATAGTCAAAACCAATGACGCCGCAATCGCGGTATCAGACTAAAACTTTTCTTTCTGAAAAAATCCGAAATCCGCCCATTTCCATATCATTAGGTGTTAGGACCAAAGTATTTTTTGGTGTGTGCAGCCGAACATAATTTTGCATGTCGATCCAGTTGCGTTGCAGTTGCCAAAAACCCGATCCTTTTGTTTCCATTTGTAGTCGAAGATAATGGTAATAAATATTGCTGATAGTCAAAAGTAAAAAAGGGACAAGAATAAGAATTTGTATAAGCTGGAAGCGTTTGTTTTTTAAAAAGAAGCTAAACAAATAAATGAACAGTGTTAATACGGCAATGATAAAAAATATAAGAATGGCTGATTGGCTAAAATGATTATGCGCAAATTCAAGATAAATACCGACGATAGAAAGGATAAAAAATATTTGTGAGAGCCTTTTGAGCCATCCTTTTGTTTCGTTTAGCAGAAAGAATATACTTAAGCACGAGAGTGTTGCCACAAAATTGCCGAAGCGTATCAGTGAAAACAGCAAGATGAGTAAGCCCGTGATTTCTAAACGAGTGGTTTTTGATCGTTCAATAATCAGAATTGTTGTGTAGCCGATCAAAATAAATTGCATAAATTGAATATTGCGCGAAAGGTTTAAATCCAGGAAAAAGCGGCTGGGCACAATATAAGAGAAGACGAAAGCGAGAGCCAGAAAAATTGCACCGCCGATAATAATGGCATGCGCTTTTTTGTCTTTGCGAAAGGTCGGGTTGTAGCGTGCATTAAGAGCCAGCATTGCGATAATCGGCCAAAAGCTTTGAGTGCCTTTTAAGAATGCCGAGAAGTTGTGAAACATTTCATTTAAAGATTGGCTATTAAAAAGAAAAGTTGCCGGACAGGCAATCTTGTAAAGTTCAAGCCAGTTTTTGTAAATATTCGGATCGGTTGGTGGATGTATGAAAAAACGCTGTGCAGTCCAAATGATAAAAGGTGTGCTAAAAAGTGTGAACAGGCCGATGGATTGTAATAATTTTTTCCCGTGGTCTTCTCTGCTTGTCCATAAAAGATAAAGTGCCATGTAACAAAATGGGAAAAGGCTGTAAAGGACATGAAAATTTGATGCTAGGCCCAAAAGAATTGCTGCGGTCGCAAAACGGTTTTTGTAAAAATAATAGATAGCCGCCATGACGATCCCTAAAGCAAATTCCTGATGTGAAAATGTTCGATAGAGAAATTCCTCAACGCGAAAAACCAGAAAAAATGACAATGTGCACAATGCTCCAGTGAGTCGGCTGGCTGTGATATTTTTCCAAAGTTTATAGGCGAAGAAGAATAAAAAGAAACGGCTTACTAGATAAAGGATCAAATATGCTGTTGGCAGCTGATTGGTTGTAATTATTTTGGCAAGCAGTGGAAAAAGAAATGACGTGAAATTTGCTTTGAGCGCTTCTACGTAGTAATCGCCGACGTAAAGATTAGGGTCGATGAGACTTTTAAGAAGTGGAATTTCAAGGTGCTGATCGTCCCACGCATACGTGTAGCCGTTGGTTGCTAAAAAAATGAGGAAAATTCCCAACTCGATAAACCAATCGTTTTGGAGAATTCTTTTAAGTTGTGTGATAAGCCTCATGAAAAGTCAAAGATGTTTTTGAAATGCGGACATTGGAGCGGGAGAAGGGAATCGAACCCTCGTGACCAGCTTGGAAGGCTAGCGTTCTACCACTGAACTACTCCCGCAGAAATTTTGCTTTAAAGTAAAGGTTTGTTTCTTAGAACCTTTTGCTCAAAGCGCTTGTGTTCCGTTTTCGGGACTGAACTACGCCAGCGATTTCATTTATTAATTTCAGAAAAATCGCCAGTCCCCTTTTGGGGACTCCCGCGAAGACAAAATGGGCAGAGCAGGATTCGAACCTACGAAGGCAAAGCCAGCAGATTTACAGTCTGCCCCCGTTGACCACTTGGGTATCTGCCCCAAATTACCTTAAAATTACCAGTTCTACATTTAGAAAGATGAAATTTAAATTTAAGCTGGCGAGAGGAATTGAACCCCCGGCCTACTGATTACAAATCAGTTGCTCTACCAACTGAGCTACGCCAGCAGACGTTTTGCTCAAAAGAAACGTTTGCTCCCTCTGAAAATTTTGCTTAAAACGCCTTTGCCCCGCCTGCGGGGCTGAGCTACGCCAGCGTTTACAACTAAATCTTTTCTCAGGAAAAACGCCAGTCCCTTTTTTAGGGACGTCAGCAGATTACCATTATTTCTATCAGTTCTACATTCAGAAAGATCTGCCAGTACTGTTCTCCTCTTTTTGTTTCAGAGAAAACAGTGCGCCAGCAATATAAAATTTGTAAAGTCCCATTTTTGGGACGCCGATACGCCAAAAAAAGCTCCGTATTTATATCAAAATTAGCGACGGATGTAAAGCACGAATTTTGTTGATTGGCTTTATTCTCTTTATCTTTTTTGCAACATCAGTTCGCTTTTAACTGTATCGATTTGAAAAACAAATTGCCCTAAGAACGATATGCCCAAAAGCCCATCGTAATTGCCGCCGCTTTCTTGTTCGAGTACGATGGCTGGAATGTTGGTGGCGACAGCCCCGCCGATTCGCAACTCTTTAAGGATAACCACACGGCTTGGGACAATTTTGCCGTTGGCCAATTTGGCTTTGACCCGTTTGGCCGCGTTTAAATTATATCCGAGCTTAAGCGCTATTCTTTTAGCTAGCATCACATTACTGGCGCCGGTGTCAACCATCAGAGTCGCATGAGTTTTACGGTTAATGGTGCTATCGGTTAAAAAACTGTTTCCGACGCGTTTGAGTTTAATGATTTGTTTGCCTTGCGCGATACGCACGGCGCCTTGTACGGCACTGCCGGTTAATTTTGCGGCTTCCCATGTGACATTGGTTGCAAATTCAATGACGGCGCAACTAGTCAATGTCAGAATTAAGGATAGGAAAATAAGAAATGAACGTGTTTTAAGTGACATAAAATATTTTTGTGGCTGATAAATAGGTTAATTATACTTTAAACTTTCATTTTTGATAAACATTTCATAATTCTCTTGCCCTCTTCCAAATTGCGTTCTTATTTGCTATGATGAAGCCCACTTTTTTATAAAGGAATACAAAAATGCTTTCACAGCTGACTATAGAAAATTTTGGACTTATTGACCGTTTGACGGTTGAATTTAGTGAAAAGTTAAATATTCTCACTGGCTCAACTGGTGCGGGCAAGTCTATTTTGATTGACGGACTTCGCTTTGCGCTCGGAGAACGGCTTAATCCTGCCGCGATCCGTGATGCACAAAAGGCGTGTATTATTGAGATTGTTTTTGAATTGCGCGACAAAAAGCTTTTGACCAATGAAATTATTAAGGAATTTCTTGGTGCCGATGAAAAACAGTTAATTATCAATCGCCAGTATCTTCCCGACGGACGTACAAAAATTAAAATCAACGGTTTTAATGTTACGGTAGGTCAGTTAAAAACACTGGGAGATTACTTGATTGATTTTCATGGGGCGCACGATCATCAGCTTTTGCTTTTAGAAGAACGGCACATTGGCATTTTGGATCAATTGACGGACTTTGCTGGTGCCCAAGACTTATATAGAGAAAGTTATGAAAAATATTTGGAGATCAAAAAAGAACTTTCTGCTCTTAAAGAACTGTCCGTTTCCCGTGACCGTGACATTGAGCTTTTATCACATCAAGTTAAGGACCTCGAAGCAGTCCCGCTTGTCGAGGAATCTTATCAAAAAATTTGTGAAGAACAGCTGCGGATTAATAATGCCGAAAAACTTTTTAGCCATGCCTCTTCTCTCTTGCAAATTCTTGAAGGTGAAGATGGCAGTTTGTCTGACATTGTGCGCAAATCTTTTTCACCATTGCGCAGTTTAACGCAAGTTGACGCGAAGGCGGTCGTGTTTGAAGAGTATTTAAATAATATTCAACAAAACAGTGAACAACTTTTAAGTGACTTGCGCGATTATCTTGATCGGCTTTCCTTTGAACCAGCGCAGGCCCTTGAGGTTAGCCGCAAGGCTGATCTTTATGAAGACATCAAACGTAAATACGGCCCGTCGCTGGAGAATGCGGTAAAGTTTTTTGCACAGGCTAAAGAAAAGTATCGATTGCTTTTAAATTTTGAGCAAAATGATTTAGAATTACGCGAAAAATTAACGCAAGCCCAAACGCAGTTAAAAAAGATTGCTTCAAAGCTAACCGCGGCGCGTAAAAAAAGTGCGGTACTTCTTAAGGAAACAATTGAAAAGGAACTTAAAGATTTGGGTATTGATCATGTTTCTTTTGAAGCGCGGATTTTATCAGATGAATTTCACGCAAAAGGATGCGACAAGGTTATCTTTTATATTAGTCCGAATGCCGGCGAGGATTTAAAGCCTTTGGCTGAAATTGTTTCTTCCGGCGAGGCTGCGCGTCTGATGCTCGCTTTAAAGAAAGCTTTGATTAAGGTTGACCCTATTGCGGTTCTTATTTTTGATGAAATTGATGCGCAGATCGGTGGGCGTTTGGGCACGATTACGGGCAAAAAGTTAAAAGAACTTTCTCAAAATCGTCAGGTCATTTTGATTACTCACCTGCCGCAAATCGCGTCTTTTGCCGACAGCCATTTTAAGGTTGTTAAAAAAGTTAGCTTAGGTCGCACGATCACGACGGTTAATCTTTTAGATAAAGATGAGCGGGTCAAAGAATTGGCCGAGATGTTAAGCGGTAAGGCGCAGAGCGATATTTCTTTTTCTCACGCGCAAGAGATGTTATCAAGTGCTAAAAAACATTAAAAAATAAAAGGAGTTACAGAAATGAAAAAGATTGCAGTTTTGACCAGCGGTGGAGATTGTGGTGGTTTAAATGCGGTTGTCAAAGGCGCCGCGCTTATGGCTAATCATAAAGGGGTAAAGTGTTACGTGATTCCCAGTGGCTATGCTGGACTTTATAATTTGATTGATTACGATAAATTAGTTGAACTTACGCCAGAGCGTTTGGATAAAATTTATTTGAGTGTCGCCGGCTCTGAGGCGGGTCATTCGCGGGTCAAAGTTCGTAAGATCGAAGACGAAAAAAAATATGACCGTGTCAAAGCTGGGTTGAATAAATTTGGTATTGAAGGGTTGGTTATCAGTGGCGGTGATGATTCGGGCAGTGTCATGGTCGATCTTTCGGCCCAAGGAATCAAATGCGTGCATGCGCCTAAGACTATGGATCTTGACCTGCAAACTTATTCCGTCGGAGGCGAATCGACCATTAACCGCATAGCGACTTTTGTTGATGATCTAAAAACAACTGCGTATACTCATAACCGTATTTTTGCCGTTGAAGTTTTTGGGCGCTATGCTGGGCACACGGCGTTTCGCGGCGGGGTCGCTTCTGATGCAGACGCGGTTTTGATCCCGGAAGTCCCGGTAGACTTTGACGCTTTGTATGATCATTGCAAAAAACGTTTTATGTGGCGTGTCGAAAACAGCGACGTCAAAGCTGGCTCATATATGATCGTTGTCGCAGAAGGTTTAAAGAACGCCAATGGTACAGAATTAGTCGACGAAAATGCACCGGTCGATTCATTTGGTCACAAGCGTTTGGCTGGGGCGGGCAACTATGTCGCCCAGCAATTGGGGAGTCGATTTAAAGCTGATCCGGCGATTAAAGATTTTATGATTAAAAACGGCCTTTATGTTAAAGCGGCTAATGAAGCTCCGGAAGTCCGTTCCATTGTTCCGGGTCATTTGGTGCGCTGCGGCCAAACCGCGCCGTTGGATGCGAATTTTGGAAAAGAAGTTGGATCGGGTGCCACACTTTTGCTTTTAGGCGGTATGACTGGCGTCACAGTCGTCGGAGTCGCGGGTCCGCAAGTCAAATATATGCTGACTTCTGATGCGATCAAACAGCGTTTTGTTGATCCCGATTTAATTGCTTATCATGAACAGATGGGAATGTGTTTTGGTCGCAAACCTGGGACGGTGACTGTTGATTTTAAAAAAGTCGAAGGAAAAATCGAGCGACCATTGTAAGTTGTAGGAGCGAAGTCCCGTTTTCGGGGCGAGCGACCATTATAAAATTGGAGTCCTATGCCGTTTACGTTTTCGAAAGCACGCATTACCGATGTGATTTTAATTGAGCCAAAAATATTTCCTGATGATCGCGGGTTTTTTGCGGAGCTATTTAAAGCTTCCGATTTTAAGGCTAATGGGATTGGCGAGTCATTCGTTCAGGTCAATCATTCCAAGTCGCAAAAAGATGTTTTACGCGGCCTTCACTATCAGCTTAATCCTAAGGCGCAAGCTAAACTCGTCAGTGTGATTAAGGGTGAAATTTTAGACGTTGTCGTCGATATCCGCTTAGGGTCGCCAACTTTTGGGCAGTGGGTTGGTCAGAGCCTTTCTGAAAGCAACAAGCGTATGCTTTATGTCCCCGTCGGATTTGCGCATGGATTTTGTGCGTTGACTGACGAGGTGGAAATTTTGTATTATTGCTCTGCAGAATATGCTCCGGCTTTTGAACGCAATATTCTTTGGAATGATCCGGATATTAACATCGCTTGGCCGACAACGCAGCCGATTTTATCATCTAAAGATGCCGGCGGAAAATCGCTGAAAGAAGCTGAAAATAATTTTTTCTACAGCGCCGGCGGAGTATAAAAATTTATGAAAGCTATTATTACTGGAGCTAACGGGCAATTAGGACAAGCTTTTCAAAAAGAACTTGCTCGTAGGAATATCCCATTTTTTGCGACGGATGTTGCGACTTGTGACATTAGCAAACAGGATCAAGTGAATGCTTTATTTGACAAGCATCAGCCGACGGTGTTGATTAATTGTGCTTCTTTTAATCTTGTTGAAGAAGCTGAAAATAAGTCGGATCTTGCAATTTTGGTTAATGCGTTTGCGGTCAAGATTTTGGCAACTGCCTGCCAGGCGCGCGGCGTTAAAATGGTTCATTTTAGTACAGATTATGTTTTCGACGGGCAAAAGGGCGATTTTTATAATGAAAGTGATGTCCCTCACCCGTTAAACGCTTATGGTGTTACTAAACTGGCCGGTGAAAATAATGTAAAAATGTTTGCTTCGGATCATTTGATTTTGCGCACTAGCTGGCTTTATGGTGTGGGTCAACAGAATTTTCTTTATAAAGTTTCGCAGTGGGCTCTGAAGAATAAAGTTTTGCGTATTTCTGCTGATGAAGTCTCGGTGCCGACCAGTGCAGATGATTTAGTGATGATGACTTTGAAAGCTTTAGAGAAGAATTTAACAGGGCTTTATCATGCAACCAACAGCGGTTATGCTTCGCGTTATGAGTTGACAAAATTATATTTAAAGCTCGCCGGACTTGATGTCTTGACTATTCCGGTACCGATGGCTTCTTTCCCATCGAAAATAGCGCGGCCGATTTTTTCGGCGATGTCCAGTCAGAAAATTTCTCAAGAACTTGGGATTACAATTGCGTCGTGGCAAGAAGCTGTTGAGCGTTATGTTTTTGAGCGAAAGGGTTTGTAGTGAAATTCGTTAGCGATAGTTTTAAGTGGTAAATCTCCCCTGCTATCTCCGTAAGCGTAAATATATTGGAAGTTTTTTAAGTTGTATTTTTCTTGGATGCGACGGATTTTTTCTTGAGCGTAGCAATTGGGCGATGCAAATGCTCCGGTAAGCTTTTCTTCTCTAACCTCGGCTTGTGTTGCTATGAGGTCAACTCCTTTGGTTTTACACCAAATACTCAAATAATTCTCAAATGATGCGGATACGATCAGAATTGTGTGTCCTTGGGCTTTGTGCCACGCGAGTTTTTCGAGAGCTTGTGGCCGAAGGATTTGTGTCAATCGTTTTTGGGTAAAATCTTGAGCGCAAGAGGTAAATTTCTCTTGCGGCCATCCGCCAAAGAAATGGTTCCATATTCTTTCTTTAGTTTTTCCTCTGGGATAAATTTTTAAAATCATCATGGCTAAGAAAGGACTATTGCATAATATTCCCAGCAAGGTTTTGGGAATGCCATGGCAAAAAAAGATAAAGTCCAAAAAGCTGTCTTTAGTTGTGATGGTTCCGTCAAAGTCGAAAAGGACAAGGGTCATGATAATGTTATTTTAAAGTTATCTATTCGATAAGTATTTTATTTGTGTAAAATACTTTCATATCCTAGCATCTTTGGTTGGATATTTAATCAAAAAATTCATCAATGCAAGGTTTTTATAAATAAAACTCTTATGCTTAAAAACACCACTGGCCCGGCACAGAAAAAGGAAGTTTTTATTTATTTATTCTTTTTATTCTGGTTAGTCATCTGGATTACCTCCAGAGACCGTGTCTTTGTAGAGTATAAAGATTATTATAAATTTGCTTTGGGTGTTTCATTAGAAAACTTAAGAGCATATCATTCTTCTTTTGGTCATCAGGTAGACGACTTCTACAGAATTTTGAAGTTTTGTGATCGTCGATTGCCGCAAAATGAAGAAATACAGATTATATTATCGACGGAGAATTATTTCAAATACCTGTATTTAAGAGAAAAAGCTCGGTATTTTCTTTATCCGCGCAATTATGGCGAGAATGCAATTCCAAAGAATTTTGTTCTGGTTTATCAAAATGATGATTTTGTGATTCCCGATGATTATGAAATCATGGCTACATTTGGCGTGCACAAATACCTTTTACGGAAAACAAAACTTGCTAAAGGTACTCGACATGATGCTCAGTGATTGCTGTTTAATTTTATTCTCATTTATCCTTCCGTTATTTATTGGCTGGTTTCTTTTGGCGATTTTGGATAATAAAAATCAAATGCATTTTTTTAATTTAGAAAAAGTATTCATATCTTATGGTTTAGGAATAGGCGCCATAACGTTGATAATGTTTTATTTTTCGCTAGCCGGAATTCATTTTTCTTTTTTATCTGTTAGTTTGGTGGCATTTTTATTAGTACTTACCCCTAGATTTTTTCTTAAACCACAATCTTATACAAATTTAAATTTTAGGCCTAAACAAGGTGCCAAAGAATGGAAGATTTACGAAATTGTATTATTGGTGCTTATTATTGGTGCTGCAGCTCTTCTTTTTTTTAGGACGCTGATCATGGAGTCTGATAAATGGGATAGCTGGGCGGTGTGGGGCTTTAAAGCGAAAATATATTTTGTTGAAAGAATTATTCCCTTTCAAAAGTTTACTCAATTTAAAACAGTTTGGGGTAATTGGGATTATCCGCATCATGTTCCATTGATAGAGACATGGACGTTTTTATGTTTAGGGCAGTTTAATGAACAGTTGGTTCGAGTGATTTTTCCTGTTTTTCACATGGGGCTTGTTGTTTGTTTGTACGCTTATTTTAGAAGGCACTTCATCAGAGCAGTAAGTTTGTGCGGTGCTTTCTTTCTAGTAACATTGCCGATTTTAAGTCATGTGACTATTGGGACGTATGTTGAACCAATCCTTTTGTTTTCTTATATTTTAAGTTTTAGATTTTTATTGGAGTGGAAGGATTTGAGGGAAAACAAGTATTTGTT
>CAZNNZ010000047.1:0-11640 GCA_964574575.1 uncultured Planctomycetales bacterium | reverse complement strand
GAAATCGAACCCATCTGCTTCAAATACATTTTGACCGGATCATCCAAAGGAATAAATTTATCCGCGTAATCAACTTCCTCACGAACAGGTTCCTCTATCGGGCGAGAGGCTGGCTCATCTTGAGATTCGCTCTCTTCATCAGCGGCCGCTGGTGTGCCTTCTTCAAAATCATCATCAGATTCAAGAACCTTGATATTTTTGGCATCAAGGATCTCAAAAACCTTATCAATCTCCTCAGAGGATTCAATTTTTTCAGAAAGCGTTTCATTGACCTCATCATAGGTCAAAAAACCTTTCTTCTTTCCTAAAGCGATAAGCTTATCAATATCCGCTTTCAATTCTTTGGTCTGCATTTATGACCCCTTAATTAATAGGTTAAAAGCATGCGAAAGTTCTTCAAGGGCTTTGTGGTCAGCGTTATTACGGGCGATTTCCATTTGTTCTAAGATTTCCCTGCGACGGAATTTCAAATTTTTTTGTTTAAGCCGCAAAGTACAATCTCGGTAAATCTTATGTTTATCCCCCGCAATAACTTCTTCCGATGCCACAATCCCAGAAATCATGTCAAGTATCTCTTGTTCTTCAAAACAATTCATCAAAGCCGGCGCTGTTGGTGCACGGCCGTTGTCAAAAAGTTCAAAAATCTTAGAAACGATATCACGGATATGACGATTTTGCAAATCTGCAAGCATAACGTCGCGTCGGCTTAATGCGACGAAATCCTTTTCTTCCAACATCAGCCGCAACAAATTGCGTTCAACCGCCCGAATCGGCTGATCAACTGTTTTGTGCACAGCATCCGCTGGAGCAACACGCACAAAACCTGGTTTGACTTTTTTAATTTCGAGCAAAAGAGCTTCCGGCGCAATCATTAAAATTTGCGCCAAACGTTTCAAATATTCCGTCTGCACAATCGCATTATCGAATTTTGCAATGAGAGCCAGCATTTGACCGGCGATCTTAGCATTGCTTTCGATGGTGCCAGAAGGATTTTGTTTCATCAAAAACTTGATCTTAAAATCAAATAACGATAACGCATCATTAACAGATTGGACAAAAGCTTCTTTGCCAAATTTTCGCACAAACGAATCCGGATCTTCACCGTCAGAAAGAGCTGCAACCTTAACCGACATACCCTCTTCTACCAAAAGATCTAAACTTCGTATCATCGCCGATTGACCGGCCGGATCAGCATCAAAAAGCATAACAATATTTTTTGTATATCGACGAATAAGCCGAATTTGCTCGACCGTTAAAGCTGTTCCCAAAGACGCGACAATATTTTCAACCCCGGCAGTAAACGGCGTTATAAAATCCATGTAGCCTTCGACGACAATTACTGCATCTTCACGCGCAATCGCATCCTTTGCCCAATTTAACCCATAAAGATAATTACCTTTAGTATAAAGCGGCGTCTCGGGCGAATTAATATATTTTGCCGGATTATTTTTATCTAAAGAACGCGCTCCAAAAGCAACAATTTGATCCCGCGCATTAAAAATCGGGAACATAATCCGTTCACGAAAACGGTCATAATGTCCGCCGCCTTGATTTTTTGCAGTAAGCAATCCGGCTTTTTCCAAGAAAGATGAGCCAAAGTTTTCAAGACGCAAAAATTTAAGCAATCCATCCCAATCCTCTAAAGCTAAGCCTAACTGGAATTTTACAACACTCTCAAGACTTAAACCCCGGCTCTTAAGATATTCCCGCGCTGTTTTTGCTAAATCACTTTTATCAGAGAGCAAATTTTGATGATAATACTTTGCCGACAAACCGTTGACACGTAAAATTTGCTGGCGAAGTTCATTGGCCTGATTATTTTTAACATCCTCAAGGGGAATTTCAACCCCTGTCTTTTCGGCCAAAAATTTCAAAGCTTCAGGAAATTCCATCCGCTCTTGTTTCATGACAAAACTGACAACATTGCCGCCGACGCCACAACCAAAACAGTGAAAAATTTGCTTATCTGCATTAACCACAAAAGACGGTGTTTTTTCATGGTGAAACGGACACGGCGCTTTAAAATTGCGCCCCACCTGCTTTAAAGGAATATAGCCAGAAATAATCTCAACAATATTCGCACGATCTAAAATCTGAGAAATAATTTCCTGTGGTATCAACCCCATAACCGCAATCCCGTCGCCAAACCTTTTAAAATTTTCTCTCCACCATGCCTACTTCCGCCAGAAAGACAAAAATATACCGTCAAAATCCTAAAATCGGATTTAAATATTTTATTTCTTTAAAACCGACTCTTTATTAATGGTCTTAAAGGCCTTTTTGTTAAGCGCTTCATCGGGGAAAAACTTGCTTATTACCCCGTCGTAACTGGCCCTATAAACCTGTGGGGAAAGATCGCAAAGATAAAAACCAGTTGCCGATTTCTCTGCAAAAGTATCTAATGTTTGATTACCAAACAAAAAAATCAAAAAAAACAAAAGACCACAAATAAGACCCGAGCGAATGATCGCAACAAAACCGCCCAACCATTGACTAAAACCTGATTTTGCTTCACTTTTTAATACTAAAAACCAACCTTCGCGAATCAATTTAAAGATCAAAATTGTCAAAACCCATATCAAAATAAAACTTAAGATTTCTCCGACTTTGTGAGGCAACGCCACAAAATCATTTAACGCTTCGGCGCTGTGAACATAAAAATGCAAGACAAAGATCGTCGCAAAAACCGTACCTAATACTCGAAAGAACTCGATAACAAAGCCTTGAACAGCTCCGCGAAAAACGGTACCGATCATGACAATGATCATCAGCAAATCCAGCCAATTAAAACTTGTCAAAATATTCTCATGCATTTTCAATGGTCTTATCTTGGAATGTTCCAAGTATAACACATTATTCAACTCTGTCAAGAAAGCGATGTCCTACACAAATTGTATTTAAACGCATACAAACAAATGATTTACAATATAAACAATTTATATTTTCAAACCCATAAACTTGACAACATCTTGTGTGCATGCTATTTTCACGCTATATAAAAACCGCCTATCAAGCGAAAAAATCGTATTTAAGGTAGAAAAAATGCATGACTCAATAAATACCCTAAACACCGAAGAAAAACTTACACAAGCGTATCGCGAACTTAATATGCTCTATGAAGTCAGCTCTGCTATGCGAACAACCCTTGAGCTTGACCATATTCTCTACATTATTCTCACAGGCGTAACTTCCCACTCAGGCTTAGGCTACAATCGCGCGGCTTTATTTTTGGTCAATCAAAAAAATCAATCGTTAGAATGCGAACTTATGATTGGGCCTGAATCCGGGGAACATGCCAGCAAAATATGGGATTACATCGAAAATTCACACACCAAACTTGACGATCTTATTCAAGAAGACAAAGTTCAAACCACCATTGCCCACTCCTCCTTACTCAAACGCCTAAAGGAAATCAAGTTCCCATTAAACTCAACAAAGAAACTTTTGCTCGTCGATGCTTATAACCGCGCAACCCCTTGGCACTTAACAGCCGATGATTTAGCAGAATATCGCCAAGATCCGTTGTTACAAAATTTCCAAACAAATGATTTCTTAATTATGCCGCTGCGCGCTAAAGGCAATATCAACGGCCTTATTGTTGCTGATAATATTTACACCCAAAAACCAATTACCACGGATGATATTCGGATCTTTTCAATGTTAGCTGGTCAAGCGGGATTAGCTATCGAAAATTCGCGGCTTTACGAAATGATCGTCGAGAAAAGCCGCACCGATTCTTTGACAAACCTCTGGAATCACGGATTCTTTCAAGAAAAATTAAGCTACGAGGTCGTCACTGCAAATAAAAAAGGGCAACCTTTAAGCCTGATGATGGTCGACATTGATCATTTCAAAAATTTAAATGATACCTATGGACATCAAAACGGCGATTTTATTCTTAAAAACATTGCACAAATTCTACGCGAATCTTCACGCACAACCGATTATCTATGTCGTTACGGCGGCGAAGAATTTTCAATAATCCTGCCATTTGCTTCTAAAGAGGAAAGTTATAAATTAGCAGAACGCATACGGCAAACAATTGAGAAACATACCTTTAAAATTCCCTTAGAAGAAAGCACAATCAAACTCACGGTAAGTATTGGTTTGGCATCTTTCCCCCTTGACGCACAAACCAAAGAAGAGCTGATCACCCAAGCTGACAAAGCAATGTATATCGCAAAGCTTACTGGACGAAACAGAACCTATCAAGCGGACAAATCTACCGGCACTGATTCTAAAAGTAGATTTTAACCCGGATTAAACTTCGGCGGGAACTTCTTCTTGTGACAGAGTTTTTTCCTGATCCTTAAACTTAACCGAAACGAGTTTTGAAACACCGGTTTCTTGCATCGTAATTCCATAAAGGACATCAGCGCAAGCCATCGTTTTTTTGTTGTGGGTGATCACAATAAATTGCGCGATCTTAGCAAAATCTTTGAGCAAATAACCAAAACGTCCGACGTTAGATTCATCCAACGCGGCATCAATTTCGTCTAAAACGCAGAAAGGACTAGGATTAACTTTAAAAACACCAAAAATAAGAGCAATAGCCGTCAGAGATTTTTCCCCGCCGGAAAGCAGTGAAATATTTTGCAACTTTTTGCCCGGAGGACGAGCAATGATTTCGATGCCGGATTCCAAAACATTTTCCGGATCCAAAAGAACCAACTGCGCCTCGCCGCCGCCAAAAAGCATACGATAATAAATGCGAAATTCTTCGCTGACTTTAGTAAATGTATCCATAAACATCTGTCGAGTCTGACGATTGATTTTGGTAATCGTCGGATGCAAGGAATCCTTGGCCGTCAAAAGATCACTTTGCTGTTTGGTCAAAAATTCAAAACGTTCTTTAAGCTGATCAAATTCTTCAATCGCGACAAGATTAACCGAACCAAACGAATCACAACGTTTGCGCAAACGATCAATAGCAATGCTCATTTCATTCATATCACCCGTCGGTAAAGCGTCCGCGCGCTGCAAAGGCACTTGACCGGCGTCAGTTAATCCGCTGCCCAGAACTTCAGGTACATAATTATCGACATCAATCTTATACGATTGCATCAGCCGATCACGAATCGCTTTTTCCTGAAAACTGATTTCCTGCTCCTGCATTTGCTGTTGATGCAATGTATTTCTGATCGTTTCAATCTGTTGATTATAAGAATTGATATTCGCACGAGCACTGTTTAAACGGGTCGAAATTTCTTCTTTCTGACGCACATAACCAGACAAAACACCTGTCAAAGAATTTTTTTGTTCTTTGAGCAAATCAATTTTTTCTTCCAAAATTCCAATTTCGCGAGTGTATTGCTCCTTTTTACCGTCAAGCTCTTGAGCCTGCGCAACAAAACTCGCCAGCTGTGCATTAGCCGCCTGCAAAGTTTCTTTAAGCATATTGACCTTTTCAAAATGGCCACTCTTGGTCGCTTGCAAAGAAGCAATTTCTGCCTCAGCCTGCGCAATCAAAAGGGCAATCTGCTCACGCTCCTGGGCTTTTGCACTGACAAGATCTTCATTTTCACGAATTTTAATCTGGCTTACCGCAAGGCTCTGATTAAGCTCGTCAAGCTGACGAATCAAATCGTCCTCAGTAACTTTCAAATTTGATAAACTGTTATTAACTTCTTCAAATTCCGACTGAACAATCGCCAACTCTTCGCTTAATTTTTTTACTTCGCCGCTGACATCATTCTTCTGTGATTGAAAAATTGAAAAACTTTTTTCCTGTTCCTGAATTTCAAAATGATTCTTTTTAACCACACTCTCTTGTTGAGCAAGCCTTACGACAACCTCTGCTTTTGTATTAACTTGTTCGTCGATCTGACTGCCTAGTTGATCGATATGCGCGGAAATCTGCTGAGGATCTAATTCAATAAATTTGGCCTCACAAATAACTTCATACAAAGGCCGCCCGTCGGCCGCCAAACTGCCGCCTAAAATCTGCGCCCGAGCCGGATCCATTTCCAAGACTTCTTTGACCTTGCCGATAAGCCCGCTGTGATGCTCCATTGGCTTGGACGTCGTGATAATGCGCCCTTCAATAATCGGGTCAGGAATGTCTTGATATTGGACAGAAAGTTTTTCAATAAATTCCTTTTGCGATTTCAAAAACAATCGTTTCTTTTCAAGCTCATCAATGTATTGATCCAAAGCCTTAAGATCATTTTGAATCTGTTCTAAAATTTGTTCATTATTTCGCAACTGTGCATTTAACTCTTCGAGGTGCGCCGAAGAAAAAACAAGTTGCTGAGAAATAGACTGAAGTTTTAAATCAACCTGCTGTTTTTCGCCAAAGACTTTTGTATTTTCAAATTCAAGCCGGCGTTTGCGCGCCAAAGCACCCTGAACTTCTTTCATAACGTCTGTCAGCTGATTCTTGATATGCACTTGACTCGACGTTATAGTAAGGATTTTTTCTTCTTCTGCTTTGACAATCTCTTGAGAGGCAAAAACTGCTTGAGCAATCGCTGTTAACTCACTGCGACGAGCATCACAAGTCTGTTGATTTTTTTCGACGACTTGATCGAGTGTGGCTAAAATCTCTACCGCTTGCGCAATTTTTTCTTCTTGAAGACGCGCACGCTCTGTCAAACTAAGTTTATCTTCTTCCAAGCGTTTAGCCGTCTGTTCGATATTAGCAAGCCGCTCTTCATTAAAACCAATTTGCCGATGGCTGATATCAATTTGTCCGTCGAGCTTAATCTCATCGGCATTAACTTGATTGATATTATCTTCAAGCTCCTCTAGAAGGCCACCCTGATCTTGCAATAAGCTGTTAAATTCCGCAACTTCCTGACTTAAAGAAAATTCCTTATTTTTAAATTCTTCCAAATCCGAAAGAATCGCTTTACGCTGTTCTGCGGCCATGTTCAATTGAACACGGGCCAAAACAACTTCCAAATTCTTAAGCTGAACATATTCTTCTTTATATTTGCGGGCTTTATTGGCTTGACGTTCGAGCGAAGAAATCTGACGTTTAACCTCGACGACAATATCATTAATACGCAAAAGATTCTGGTCGGTGTCGGCTAACTTGCTCAAAGCTTCTTTGCGTTTAGCTTTGTATTTGGTAATGCCAGAAGCTTCATCTAAAATCGTTCGACGTTCTTCTGGGCGAGCGCTGACAACCAAATCGACCTTGCCTTGCTGCACGAGCGAATAAGCTTCGGCACCAATTCCTGTGCCCATAAAAAGTTCATTAATATCTTTCAAACGCACCGGCGTGCGGTTAAGCAAATATTCACTCTCGCCCGAGCGAAACAGCCGACGGGTAACAGTCACTTCGTTATAGTCGATGGGCAAAACACGCGTTTCATTCGAAAATGTGACACTGACCTCCGCAAACCCTAACCCATGTTTTTTGTCGGTGCCGCTAAAAATCACGTCTTCCATCGCACTACCGCGCAACTCTTTGACACTTTGTTCGCCTAAAACCCAGCGAATCGCATCAAAAACATTGCTCTTGCCGCAACCATTGGGTCCGACGACAGCAGTTATGCCGGGCTCAAAATTAAGCGTCGTTTTGTCCGCGAAGGATTTAAAACCAAAAATTTCTAGGCGTTTAAAATACACTACATTCCTCTTAAATAAGTCATTTAAAGTTTTTTATTTTTGACAAGAATTCCCGTAACAAGCTCTACTGTGGTGGCAAGATCAGTAAATTTTGAAAGCATATCCTCGGAGATCACGATGCGGTATTTTTTCTCGATGCCGGCGAGAATCTCTAAAGCCATCATCGAGTCCATGCCTAAATCTTTAACAAATTTTGCAGAAAGGTCAAGCCCCTCAGGCTCCGTTTCAAGAATTTCAGCAACCAATGCGCGCATGTCTTTTTCGACGTTGATCCCTTTGGATTCTGGCATTTTCACCTCTCTATCGCAATTTTTATGATCAGAACGAAGAACACAAAGTTACTTTAATTAAGCCCCTTGTGTTTGTCAATTGGATTTTTAATATTTCCCAAAAGAAAGCGCTTTAAACAATTTTATGCTTCTTCATTGCTAAATATCTATTTATCACATATATTTTATGTAACCTATTGGTGGCTCTGTTACCTTTTGAATAGCATCTCTAATAAAAGGTAGTTATGAAGAAAACGCTCTTCTTATCTGTAATTTTGCTTTTTCTGCTTTCGTTTGCTGCGCAAGCAACTGACTTTGGTTTTACCACTTTTTACCCCGTTCCCACTGGGAATTATCAAAAAATCCGTTTAGTCCCTCGCTTAGCCCTTCCTACGAACAATTGTCAACTGGGAACAATGTATGCAAATTCCAGCAATAATGATTTGCCTTACTTTTGTCTTTTCAACACAACTCTAGGATTATCACAATTTACTCTCTTAAGCGGGCCATGGACGTTAACGGGAAACGATCTTTATTTAACTGACACTTCAACTCCAACCACAAAAAAAGTTGCAATTGGAACGGCCACACCGATTTTTAAATTAACCGTTGCCAATGACGGCGGAATTTTAGCTGATGGTTTGGCGTCGACATCATCTGATCTTCCTATTGCCGTTTCCGGCGGCGGGACACGACTAATATGGTATCCCAAAAAAGGTGCTTTCCGTGCCGGATATATTCCAGCAGACCAATGGGATGATACTAATATCGGGACAAATTCAATGGCTATGGGTTATGGAAATATTGCTTCCACTCAAGGTGCAAGCGTTTGGGGAGGACAAAACAATTCAGCATCCGGCGGATCTTCACCTTGGACACCCGTTATTATAGGCGGACAGAGCAACACCACGACTAGCGAATTAGCTCAAATTTTAGGCGGCCAAAACAACAGAGCCGGCGTCGGGACGCGGATTTTTGGAACTAACAATATTAGTAATGGAAATTATTCAATGATCGGCGGCGGGCAATCTAACGCTCAAACAAGTAACTTAGATAACTATAATACCATCTCCGGTGGATTTTTTAATAGAGCAAACACCTCTGTTGCTTCGACTATTTCTGGTGGGATACAAAATATTTCTGTAGGTAATTACAACACTATTTCCGGAGGAATTGCCAACAGGTTAAACGCAGGTTCTTCTTATAGCACGTTTGGCGGCGGCTACAATAGCAGCTCTAATGCCACCTATACAGTTATAAGCGGTGGCAGAGAACAAACAATGACAAATAGCAACTATGCGACAATATCCGGCGGAGTTGCGAATTTCACAACAGGACTTTATGGGACAATCAACGGAGGGAATAACAATGTAAGCAGTGTATTGGGTTCTGTTACAGGAAATTTTAGTTTAGCTACCGGCAATGCAGCCAGCATCCTCGGAGGCGGGAATGGCTTAGCTAATACTGCAAGCGCTGATCATTCAACTGTTATTGGCGGGGGATGGAACAGACCATCGGGATATTATTCTTTAGCCGCTGGGAAAGGGATGGCCATTTCGGGTAATCACTCTTTTGTATGGGGTTATGAAAATTCAATCCCCTTAAATTTAACTTCCTCTGATGCCCTTATCATCTACTCAGGATCAATGGGTATTCGTGACATTTCTCCTGCGGCTTTGCTGGAAATCAATGCCAACGGATCTGTTATCGAGGATTATCTAAACCTAACCAGTAGCTCAGCGGCCATACCCGGAGATATTTTTAAAATTAATCCGCAAGGCTATATTGGTATCCATCAACCAAATCCCACCCATCTACTCGAATTCGGAAATGGCGCTTATGTTTCTAATACCGGGAATTTCGTCGATAGTTCAAATCGAAGCCATTGCGCTTTTCAGCAGTCAATGGACCTTTGATTTCCATTCCAGCATCTTTAAACGCTTTTTCAAAACTCAAGCCAGTCGGATACAACTATAAAAATGAGCCAGACCATCGCTATTTGGGTTTCATTGCCGAGGACGTTCCAAACATTGTAGCCGATAAAAATCGCCAAGGTCTCTCACCTATTGAGATTGCAGCTGTATTAACAAAAATCATCAAACATCAACAAAATGTTCTTAACGAACAGAAACGAACTCGGGATCAATTACTTAAGGAAATTGTAGAATTAAAAAACAAAATACAATTTTGATATCAACTTATGTTACGTTTAAAAAACTTATGAAAAAGTTACATGTCATTGTAAGGAGTGAAACGACGAAGCAATCCAATAAAAAAACGAGATTGCTTTTGTTCGCTCGTCCCACAGAGACTCACTGCGCTCGCAATGGCTGGAATATTATCATCACTCTGTTCATGTTCGGATTAATGTTGTCTTGCCATCTTGGATTTGCCGATATAGCTATAACAACTTATTACCCTTCCCTCTCGGGAATATATGACACATTTCGCCTTGTGCCACGAAGTGTTAATCTGTCCAACCCCTGTACAATTGGTAGCCTCTACGTTGATGCAAGCAAAACCCTTAACTATTGCTACAACAATAGTGGGACAGGGACATGGGGTTCTGTCACAGATACATGGACACAAAGCGGCGATAACATTTACCTTACAGATATTACAACTCAACCTAATTTACGGGTCGGCATCGGAACTAAAACGCCAGAATTCAGATTATCCATTGCCAATGACGCAGGAATTATTGCCAAAGGAACTTTTGGCAGCGGCACTCTTTTTCCCATTCCCAATCCGTATCTCGCAGGAAACAAAAGTCGAATGATTTGGTATCCACGCCAAGCGGCTTTTCGCGCTGGATATGTCAGCGGAACACAATGGGATAATGCAAATATCGGCAGTTACTCGGCGGCGCTAGGCAAAGATTCAACCGCCAGCGGCAATTTTTCTGTTGTCGGCGGCGGAGATACAAATACAGTTACAAATGTGTATTCATCTGTAATCGGAGGACAAAATAATTCAACCAACGCACAATATTCAACCATAGTCGGAGGCCGAGACAATACGATAAATACTTTCCAACTTGCAATAATCACCGGTGGACAATCAAATACCGCGAGTGAAAATTCTACAACTATTTTGGGAGGAAATAACAATCAAGCCCCCAGCTATTTAACAGTGATTAGTGGTGGCGACTCAAACCGTGTCTCATCCATGTACTCAAATATTAACGGCGGACAAGGGAATATCATTGATATCATTGCTGGCGGTTCTCCAAATGGCGAAGCCGTAATCGGCGGCGGCTTAAATAATAAATCCCGCAATTGGGCGAGCGTTGTTTCAGGAGGAAACAACAACAGCGCAATCAGCGAATTTTCTAACATCGGCGGCGGATCTGGAAATATTGTCGGATTTAATTATATTCCAACAGGATGGCAATACTCCAGCATTACAGGTGGCCAAAATAATACAATTTCTAACAGTTATGCCACAATTTCAGGTGGACAAAACAATACTGTGTTACAAGACTTCGGCATTATCGGCGGAGGATTGCAAAACACAGCCAGCGGAATTGCATCTGCGGTCGGTGGGGGAGAACATAATACTGCAAGCGGTTTAAATTCTATTATTATAGGAGGGACAAATAATATTGCCGGCGGCGATTATTCTTCGACGGGCGGGAAAAATATGCAATTGACCGCAACTGCGGATCGGACCTTTGCGTGGGGTTATTCTGACACGCCGATTTCGATTACCCAATCGGATGCTTTTATCATCAGCGCTGGAACTAAAGCAGGTTTTCCCTGGAACCCCAAAGTTGGAATCCGAGACATCAATCCAA
>CAZNNZ010000046.1:9470-11936 GCA_964574575.1 uncultured Planctomycetales bacterium | reverse complement strand
GAAAGTTTTTTTTAAAGATATTAATGGTGATGGTGTAAAGGAAAGAGTTTCTTCCGGTGAGAATAAAGCGATAGAAAAGGTTGAGATTGCAATTGATAAAAAAGAAAAACAAGCAATAAAGAATTTAGAAAAAAAGGCCGCTCAAAAAGAAAAAGCTACATTAAAGAAATTGCATGATCAAAATTCTGCTGCGTCAGAGTCACGCATGTCAATGCTTAAAGCAGGCGATGTTGTGCAAGATCCTTATTCCGAACAAGTTAAATCTTTATTAGTCGATCAGGACGAGAATCTTGATAAAAGTGAAACTAAAATTCCAAGTGTTAAAGAAGATGTCGTATCTGCGGATAAGGTTTTGACAAAACAAACTTCAGCTGAAGCTCCTGCAAAAAAAACGGCCGTTAAGAATTCGCAGGCCGATGTGACATTGACACCAGAATTGACAAAGGATGCGACAGCTGATGTTGTTGAAGATGTCTCTGGGCGACATAGTGTTTCTGATAATTCGACCAAGAAAAAAGATGTTGAAAAAAGTAAAGATTTCGTAAAAAAACAAACCATCATAAAGCAAAAAGTTGATCAGGATAATGTTATGGATAAAACTGGCGATGTGGTGACCGATAAAGAGCATATTGAACAACCACCAGTTTTAGCGCAAAGCCAGGTTAAGGCCGACGAAAATCAAGGCGAGGTTCAAGTTTCTGCGGTTGAAAATAAGCAAGATTTGGCCCAAAAAGAAGCTGAATTGCATAAAAAGTTTGAAGCGAAGAAAGCGGCAATGATCCTTGAGGCGCAAAAAGCATCTTTAGAAAAGTCCATTAAACCGGCAGAAGTTCAGAATATTCCTTTAAGTGCTGATAAATCCAAAACAGCAACAAATAAAGAAGAAGAGTTAGAAACAGTGAGTGTTTCTTCATTGGAGCAGAAGCAAGTTGCCAAGCCTCTAGAAAAAGAAAATGTTGTTTTGAAAAAGAAGCTTGGAGAAGTCATTGACATGGCTCAACAAGATCAGAAGACAATCCAAGATTTAGAGCAAAATGTTAAAAAGCAAAATGATAAAGTTGAAGTTCTCGAGATGGATCTTGTTGAAACTAAACAGGCGCTAGAGTCTAAGAAAGAAGAGCTTAATCAACAAAGCGTAAAATTAAAGGATTTACAGACGCGCATTGCCGCGATGGAAACAGATGTTCATTCTAAGCAATACGATTTTAAGGATAAACAGCTTGAGTATGAAAAGAAATTGCAAGCGATTGAAGAAGAATTTGGCAATTACAAGTCGCAAAAAGCAAAGAATGAAGAAGAGCTTCAGGATCAATTAAAAATCTTAAAAGAAGCGCTGGCTAAAAAAATTGCCGAACTTAATGAAGTTCAGGAGAGATTAATTTTTGTCGAGAACAAACTTGCTAAAACTGAAGCAGAACATACTGCGACACTTAAGCAGTACGAAGATTTGAAAAAAACTATGAGTGATGTGGAAAGCCGTTTGACGGATTTACCGGGGGAAATAAAAACTGACAAGATGCCTTCTGTGGAACTGGATGTAAAAAATCTTCCTGCGCCAAAGAATTCGAATGAATTTATGTATCAGCAATGGATCGTACGTCATGACAAGTTGATTACGAAACTTAAGGAAAAGCTTCTTTGGGCGCGTGAACAGATGGATTATCTTGGCCGCTATGATATTAAGCTTAGTGATCAAAAAATGGCCGCTTTAAAAGAGCAATTGGCTGCTGTTAAACAACAGTTAAGTTCGCAGGATTCTTTGGGTGGGCAAAAATCGCAAGAGTATGCTTTAATGGAAGAGCGGCTAAAGGATGCGCAACAGCGGCTTGAAATGGTGGAAAAGATTTTGCGCGAAAAAGATGAGCAGGTGCAAGAGTTAGAAAAGCAATTAAACGGAGTTTTGTCTGCCTTTTAATTTTTCTTATTTTAACGGGCAGTAAGTAATTATAAATGGCAATCGTTTTAAGAGGTTGCCGTTTTATTTCGAGAAGGAAAAGTTTGGCATGCTCATTGATCATAAACAGATTCTTTCTAAAGTAGTTGGTTTTTTAACTGGTGAGATTTCAAAAGCCGAAATTTATCAATGGGCTCTTTCTATTGTTGTCTTAGCTGAGTATGAAAACTTGATAAAACAGGATAAATTAGTTGAGCAAATCTTCCAGTTTTTAATTGATATTGAAAAGCCAAAGCATGAGCTTGCACCGACGAAGAAAGTCTTAGAGTATTTTGTAAAATGCCTTAAAGCAGAAAAGGTTTTTTCTCCGGAGGATTATAAAGCTTTAATTGGCGATAAACCTGTGTCAGCTACTCCCAGTAATACAAAACAAAAGTCTTTGCAAATTGAAAAATCTTCGTTGCCTTTAAGCTGGTTAGTTATGGCGGCCAGGATTTATGCATTAATTTTTGTAACGATTTCGGTTCTTTTAAATACGGCGATAGTTGTTAAGCCAGATTTATTAGTTAAAT
>CAZNNZ010000046.1:0-9460 GCA_964574575.1 uncultured Planctomycetales bacterium | reverse complement strand
GGGAAGCTATTCCACATCTTGTTTACGGCATCTTGATTTTATTTGCGATGTCTGCGAAAGTCCCTCGAGTAGTTTTTTATGGACTTATCCCTGTTGGAATTTGGGGGATGTTTTTTTATTGGTCTTCTGCGACCAGTATGATTTTAAAACATGGGGTATCGTTATTTAGCATTTTATTTCTTGTTGTTTTTATGGCTTTGCCGCCGACGGCAGCTTTTTTTGTGCTGCTTAGCCAGTGGTTTAACCATTCGCAAAAACAAAATAAGGACGAAAAAGAATAATTCCGGAGAAAATTTATGTTAGCATTTGCTTTATTATTTTTGGGTATTGCTTCGCGTTTGGTTGTGCATTTGCCGAATTTTACGCCTGTTTTAGCTTTGGCTTTGTTTGGCGGTGTTTATTTAAGTCCTCGCCGAGCAATATTTGTGCCTTTGGCGATGATGATCGTTTCGGATCTTTTGATAGGGCTGCATGACACGATTCTTTTTACGTGGGGCAGTGTTTTGCTCATTTCTTTTTTGGGTTTATTTTTACGTTTACGAAAAAATTTTGGGAATGTTGCTTTGACCGCAGTAGCAGCATCAGTGTTATTTTTTATTGTTACAAATTTTGGCGCGTGGCTTGCGATGTACCCGAAAACTTTTTTGGGTTTGCAACAATGCTTTTGGGCCGCGGTGCCATTTTTTCGGGATACTTTACTTAGTACATTGATATATACCACAGTTTTATTTGGCGGCTATGAAGTTCTTGCGCGTTTTTTTGTTAAAACTCGCTGGGCAGGAATTTTGCAGCCGGTTTAATTTGTTCTGTTGATTATAAGTTGTATCAGTTTTATCCGTCGGATAATCTTGCAGTATGTTGTGCAAGAAGGGGAATCCCGTGAAAATCGGGAGCGGTCCCGCCACTGTGAATCCCAGGACATCGGGAAAGTCAGGTTGCCGGCTGATACAAAAGCAATTTTTCTGCGAAAGACAGAAAAGCGATGCTTATTTTTGGGCCTATAGATACGTCGGGTGCAATCCCAATTGAATTGATATTCAGTTGGGATTTTTTGTTTTATTGGATTGATGAAGGGAAGAGAAAACATGAAAAAGATTTTTGGTGTCGTTCTATCGATAATTTTTTTGATTTGTCCTGCTGTTTTTTCGAATCCTAGTATTGATTTAGACAGGATTGTTGTAACCAGTTCTCGAATGGAACAAGCAGATTATAAGACAACCAGTAATGTGACAGTTATTAATCAGGAGCAAATTCAGAGGTCTAATGCTAAAAGTATCTCGGATCTTCTTAAGTCGGCGCAAGGTGTTAATGTTTATGATAATAGCACCAGTAAGACGGCGGTAATTGATATTCGCGGTTTTGGGGATACGGCATCACGTAATATTTTAATTTTAGTTAATGGGCGCAAGATTAATCCAATTGACATCTCCGGCCCGGATTTAGCGCAGATACCTTTGGACGCAGTTGAGCGGGTAGAAATTATTCGTGGGGCTGGATCTGTGCTTTATGGGGACAATGCCGTCGGCGGGGTTGTCAACATTATTACAAAAGAGGGTAAGGGAAAGTTTTCGGGTAAGATCAGTGGCCATTATGGTAGTTATGCAAGCAGTGGCACTAGTACAGAATTTTCTGGGAGTGCCAAGCAGTTATCTTATTATTTGTATGCAGATTATGATGACCAACACGGGTATCGAGACAATAGTGATGTATTAAATAAAGATTATAAGACTCGCTTGAGTGCCCAAACTTTTGATTGGCTTAATGTTGGTTTGGATGCAACGTGGCATGAGGATGACTATGGCCTGCCCGGAGGACTTAATGCGGTGCAGTTACAGCAGCTGGGTCGTCGGGGGACAAGAAATCCTTGGGACAAGGCTTCCTCCAAGGACCGCGCTCTACAAACAACGTTTAAGGTTACTCCCTTAAATAAAGATCTTGGTTTTTTGGTTGTGGATGCGTCTTATCGCAACAGGGACACCTATGGAGATTTTCAGAGTCAGGGCATTACTACTAAACGCGATAGCAATACAACTGGTTTTAATGGGAAATATATTTTTGACAAGGCGATTTTCAATCATGAAGTTCATTTTATTAGTGGGATTGATTATTACAATACAGATCAGGATATTTTTGGGGGCGGTTATAGTGCCGATGATATCACTATTTCAAAAGAGGAGTTTGGAACTTATTTTTCCAATGAATTTGAGCTGTGGAATCATGTTTTTTTGACGGGGGGCACTCGTTATCAAAGGGCCTATTATACTTTTAATCAAAAAAATGTGCCGCAAACTTATGAAAAACAGTCGCCGGACGAACAGGTTTCTATGGGTGGTTTAAAATATCAGTATGCTAAGGGATCCAATGTTTTTGTTAATGTCGAGCAGAGCTTTCGTTTTTTGGCGACAGACGAATGGTACAGCGTGTATAGCGGGTTAAATACAAATCTTAAACAACAAACCGGCATTCAATATGAAGCTGGAATTAAGCATAATTTTAACGATACGGTGATTTTTAATGTTACTCCTTACATTATAAAGTTAAAGAATGAAATTTATGTTGACCCAACAGCTGGGGGAGGTTTTGGCGACAATAATAATTATGATCACACTTTGAGACGGGGTATTGAAATAGGGCAGACGACGAATATATTAAAATTCTTTCCGGATTTGAAGCATGTTAATGAGATGAACCTGATTACTAACTATAATTATCAAGATCCCGAATTTGATGGCGGGGCTTTTGGCGGACGGCAGATTCCAATGGTTGCGAAGAATCAAGCTAATGCGACAGTTATAGTCGGAATGTTTGACCATTATAAAGTGTCTTTGATCAGTACTTATGTGGGGGAGAGGTTTTCTATTAATGATACGAATAATTCTACGCCGCCTTTGAAACAATATTTTATATTCGATGGGAAATTGTCTTTTAGTTATGATCATTTAGAAATATTCTTTGGGGTCAATAATATTTTTGGGCAGAAATATTATTCTACGGCAGTAAAATCTACTAATTCCAATAGAACGGATTATTATCCGGCTCCTGAGCGAAACTTTAGCGTAGGGGCTGATTTGAAGTTTTAATACACAAAGATTTTGCTTTTCTAGTCAAGGAGCAGTGGGGCTGTTATAATCAACCGTTTTGCTTAAGGATATTGTTTAACAAAAAGGTTGTTAATGCTTACGCTGGTCAAAAATAAAGTCAGTTTATTTTGGTTTTTTTTTGGGATAACTTTTCTTCTTTGGGTTTATTTCTTTTGGGCTTTTCTCTCTCGGGAAGTCCAGCTGATGTAGGATGCGGTTTCATTTTATGAACATCTGAAATTTTATATCGACAATATTGCCGTCGGTGTTTATCCCTATTGGGATCCTTCCTGGAGTTGCGGCTCTCCCAATGAATTTTTTTTGAGGCGCATCGGTCCCTTTAATCCTTTTCTTTTGTTAATCATCATTCCTTATAAACTGGGCCTTAATTATTGGGTAGCTTTTGCCAGCTTTATTACTTTTTATTTCTTTTTAGGAATGCTTGGATTTTATAAATTGGCTTTGAAAATTCTAAAAGATAAAAAACTGGCTATTCTTGCATTTGTGCTGCTTTCTTTTTCATCACTTAGCACGAGAGTTTTTGATTCCTATATCATGATGATTTTAACTCCGAGCTTATGGTTTTTTTATTTTGGGTTTGTTTTTGGAAATTCTGGCCAAAGGTCAGCTTTTGTCGGTATGGTTTTTTGTGTCATGCTTCTTTTGACGACGTATGTCCCATTTTATTTTATTGTTTTAGTTTTGTCTTTTTTGATTTTCTTTATCCCGATTTTTTGGAAAGAAACCACGGGCTTTTTTTTGCGTTTAAGAGAATTTGTTCGTCTCCAAAAAGGGTTATTTTTGCTTTGTGTTGTTGCTACAGTTTTAGCATGCTTGCCGGACGTTTTGTTTTTCAAATCTGCTGGTCAGGGGATTTTTTCAATGCCTCTTCGGCATTTTAATGCGGCAGATCCGCATGTGCTGATTGTTAAACCAGATGTAACGTCCTATTGGGCAATTCCCGAAGAGTTAATGTATTCATTGTTTTATCTTCAGGATTTGCGTTTGTTTGACTTCGCAGTTTTATATGTTCCTTTGTTTGCGATTATTCTTTTGTTGTTGGGAATGGTGACGTCGGTTAATCCCAAAACTTTTTTTATTTTATTGTGGGGGCTTTTTCTTTTGGCGATAGGGTCTCCGTATTTAGTTGGATTGTATGATTTTTTACATAAATTTATTTTCTTCTTTAGGTATTTTCGTAATTTGCATTTCTTTCTCTGGCTGGCGATTTTGCCGTTATTTATACTTTTTGTTGTTGAGCAGATGCGTTTATTTTTAAAGATGTTAGATGATAACCCCAATCAAAAATCATGGCCCCTTATTTATATTATTGTCGTGCATTGCGGGATTGCCGGTTTTTTTTATTGGCAAGAAAGTTTTAATTACTCGACATGGGCTGTTTTGGGATTAAGTTTGGTTTTTTTTATCGGATATTTGTATTGGCGTTTATCGGCGTGGCTGGTTTGCGGATTTTGTTTTTTGGCAGCGGTGATTCAGCCGTTTGAGGTATATCAAAGTTTGCAGCGTAATGCTTTTAAGACGATAGAGTTGTCTTCTTATGATTACTTTTTATCGGAGTTTCAATATACACGGGGTTCCAAAAAAGTTTTGACAGATCCTGCCCAAGAGTACGTTTATAGACCTACCGAAAAAAATAATCCGATATATTTTGGGACACAATGGTATAACTTGCTCTGGAATAATATGAATTCAAAAATCATTAAAAAATATACTTTTAATAAATTTATTTTTTATGATTACGTTGCGACTTTTGATGAACACAAACAAGAGTGGGGTTTGATTGCAGACGCTTGGATTAAGAATTTGAATGTGGCTTTTGTGCCGCAAGGCACACCATTGCAGAAGGCCCAAGGACATATCGCTGCGAATCCTTTGACTATTGAAAAGAGTGATGAGCGATTAGAGGTGACGGATTTTAATGCCAACAGTGTCAAATTAAGGACGAATTTGTCGACGAAAAAGTTTTTAGTTTTTAATGATTGTTATTATCCCGGCTGGCGAGCGTATATAAACGGAAAAGAAACAGCGCTTTATCGGGCTAATATTGCTTTTAAAGGGATTTGGGTACCGCAAGGCAATCAGGAAATTGAGTTTGTTTTTGGTCGATCATGGGGATATCGATTTGAAATTTTTTTGCTAGGCTTTTATTTTTTGTTTTTTTGCTTAATGTTTTGGCTTTTTAAAAAAGATTTTAAGCCTAAGGGCGGTGAGCAATGATTAAGGGATTTAAGTTTTTATATTTTCCAATGTTTTTTTTGTATCTTTTGTTGGGACTATTGATTTTTTTCTTTGCAAATTATGAGCGAGCTTGGAATCATACGGTGCCCACTGTTTTGAGTCGATATATGCCTGTGCCTGAGGCGTGGAGTGATTTTAATCGGGATCGGCATAAATTTGATGTTAAGCGAATCAAAGAATTTGAGCGTTATTATCAGAAGGTCTCGCAATTTATGCCGTTTTTACCTGAGGCTAGTGCGATGTTGGGTTTTTGTTATTTTTATGATAATCAAATCGTCAAGGCAGAAAAATCTTATCAAAAAGCAATTGAAGGTTATCCGAGAGTTTTTAACTTTCATTACAATCTTGGGATAATTGCACTTAAGCAAAATAATTCTCAAAAGGCGGTGGATCATTTTAGAAAAAGCGTTGCGGTTTCTCCGATAGAAAATATTCGTTATATTGTCAATGCGCGAATTTATCACCCGTTTTTGCCATTTATGCATCAACCTCAAGCCTTGGCTTTATCGATGGGCGAATATACGCAAAAATTTTATCGACAGGCCTATTTGCAAATTTTTGAAATTTGTGAACAGATCAAGGATTATAAGACAATGGGAGAGTATGCTCGGTTGGCAATTGCCAGTGGTGTTTTAGAAAAGTCGACAGCGTATTTTTATGCAGGGCGTGGCGCCTATGAGTTAAAAGAATATGAAAATGCAACATTATATTTGCAAGAAGCGCTTAAAGAAGGATCCCATTTTTCACAAACTTTTGAGATGTTGGGCGTTTCTTTGCAGGCATTGCATCGGCCGCAAAGTGTTGCAGCGCTTGTCGCAGCGGGCAGTTTGATTAAAGAAGGAAAAGTATTCAAGCCTGAAAAATTAAAAATGGATTTACTTATTTATTAGGACTGTGACGAGATTTAATCATCGTCGGACATGATCTTAAATTGTGTCCAGATGGGTTTGTTCGTGGACAATGATGATTTTTGTTTTGAAGGAAATTGATTTTCATCAATGTTAAGGATGCCGGATTTACCGTTAAATTCAACAAGGTCGTTTTTCTTAAACCAAAAATTTCCTAGCAGATCTGTTTCATTTTTATCCGAAGAAGCGGCGCGTGCAAAAGTAGGCAAAAGTGAGGCGCTATCCCAGCTTAGAGCATCTGAACGAAATGTAAAGTCGCCAAAGATCATAATATCTTTGATATCTAAGTTTTCATTTTTGATCGTCTCATAAAAATTTTCTAATGGTTCAATGGAAGTTAAGGCAAAGCCGTATGCGGGCGTGTTAAAGGTTGCAACAATAAAGTCAAAATCCCCAACCTTAAATGGTTTATAGTAAGGCAGTGTAGAAAAAGAATTCTCTGCTGAGTAAATCTTCCCTCGTTTAAGTGATTGAATTTTATCATTTCGGTAAAGATAGCCGATAATTGTTTTTCCAACGCTGGCAGGATCATTTATTTCAAAAGATGCGTCGTAACGCAGGATTTTTAGTAAAGTTGTTATTTTGGGGAGGAAATGTTGATTTGTTAGGCCGGCAATACTGCTAAGATCACAGAGTCGTAAAATGTTTGCTAGATGAACTATTTCTTTGTCCGAAAGCGAATTGTTAATTAGAAAGTCAGCATTAAAGGCACAAATCGTGATTTCGTCAGGCTGGTGGCGAATCATCTCTGGGGGAATTTCTTTTTGAAGGCGTTGTTCGTCGTAGATTAGTTCGTCAAAAGTTCGGGTTTCTGGCTTTGTTTCCGGCGATATTTTCTTAACTTTAGTCGGATGGGATTTTTCCCACGCTTGCATCTTTTCGCTTAGATTCGTGCGAAGGTCTTTATATTTCTTTTTATAGTCTCTTAAATAAAAATTAACTTTTCTGATTTCTTTTCTGTGGGCGCGCTGAAAATCTTTGTTGGTATAGACAATATATGCTGCTGCAGCGAGGATTATAAACGTGAGTAAAAGTATGAAGAAAGAGTTGCCGTGATTATTGTTTATTTTAGGAAAAGTCATGAGAGCCATTATATCATCAGGCTAAATCATGAATAGATTTTTTGCAGAAGAATGAAAGAAAGGATTGATTTATTTGGCGTGAAAGCCGATAGGGCGTTTGGGTTTTTGCGGCGGGTCAATCAATTGTCGCAAGGCATCGAAGACGATTTTAAACTGTGAGTCGTATTTCTTTTCGAGTTCTTCGATTTTGATCCGCAGATCTTTATGGACGAGCATCAACTCTCGCAATTTTGTAAATGTTCTCATGATTTGGATGTTGACTTCAATAGCGCGAGCACTTTTTAAAACGCTGGATAACATTAAAATCCCATGTTCAGTGAAGGCGTATGGAAGAACATGGGAAAATTTGAGTGGTTTGAGGTGGTCACAAATTGTGACCACCTCCTTGACTTCCGCAGATGTTAATTGAAACATAAAATCCTCAGGAAATCGCTTGATGTTTCTTTGCACAGCTTGGTTAAAAACTTTTGTTTGGACGCCATATAAAAAAGCAAGATCTCGATCTAATATGACTTTTTGTCCTCGAAGATATATTATTTTGTTTTGAATGAGTTCTGTTTTCAGTACATCTGTTTTCATAATTATGGTCTCTTTTTGTTTTACTCTGTCCCCCACCAGCTTCTGTCTAAGCTTCGATAACCGATGGCCTCAGCGATGTGTTGAGGTAAGATTTCTTCTTTTTGTTCAAGGTCAACAATGGTGCGAGCAACCTTCAGAATTTTGTCATGTGCACGTGCGGAAAGTTTAAGTTCATCAATGGCGGTTTTAAGAAGCTCTTGGCTGTCTTTATTCAAAGGACAAAATTCTTTGATTTGCCTTTGGCTCATTTGGGCATTGGCAAAGATTCCAGAATTTCTAAAACGTTTTTGTTGAATGTTGCGAGCCGTTATAGTGCGTTTTTTAATTTCCGATGAGGTTTCAGCGGTTTGCTGTGTCATAAGTTCTAAGGGTTTGAGCGCTGGAACTTCCAGATGAATATCAATGCGGTCTAAAAGCGGTCCGGAAATCTTTCCTAAATAGCGTGCGACTTGTTGCGTTGAGCATTGACATTTACGTCGTGTGTCTGTCAAGTATCCGCACGGGCAGGGGTTCATACTGGCAACGAGCATAAATTTCGCTGGAAAACGAGCAGAGCGATTAGCGCGCGAAACGGTGACGCAATGATCTTCCAGTGGCTGGCGCAACGATTCAATAACGTTTCGGCTAAATTCGGGCAGTTCATCTAGGAAAAGGACACCGTGATGGCTTAGGGTAATTTCGCCGGGTTTAGGAACTGATCCGCCGCCGACCAGTGCGACATCCGACGAGGTATGATGCGGCGAGCGAAACGGCCGCGTTGTTAGCAAACTAACTTGTGGCGGGATTAAGCCCATGACAGAATGAATTTTTGTGATCTCCAGAGATTCTTCTAATGTGATGTCCGGCAAAATTGTCGGCAGACGCTTGGCGAGCATGGTTTTTCCACTGCCCGGCGGGCCAATGAGCAGACAATTGTGTCCTCCGGCGGCGGCAACTTCAATGCCGCGCTTGACATGGGCTTGGCCTTTGACATCGCTAAAATCTATCAGATAATTATTGGTTTTCTGAAACAGTAAAGATGTGTCAACTTTAAAAGGTGTGACGAGCTCTGGTTGGGCAAGAAAATCGATGACTTCTTTTAGTGTTTTTATTGGGTAAACATTAATCGATTGTGTGACCGCCGCTTGCGGGGCATTAGCTTTTGGTAAAATAAGTCCTTTAAATTTATCTGCCGGAATGCTTAAAGCAATTGATAAAGATCCGGTCACCGGCATGATTTTACCGTCGAGCGAAAGCTCGCCTAAAATGACATATTCCGAAAGATTTTGAGCTTCGATTTGTCCGGTTGCGCTCAAATATCCCAGAGCAATTGCTAAATCAAACGACGGCCCTTCTTTTGGAATATTCGCCGGCGAAAGATTGATGGTGACCCGTTGAGGTTTGTATTGATAGCCGCTGTTTCGGATTGCCGCACGCACACGTTCTTTGCTTTCTTTGACGGCATTGTCGGGAAGTCCGACGATGACTGTGCTGGGCAGGCCGGGGGAAACATCGACTTCGATGGTCATCGGATACGCATCCAATGAGGAGATGCCGCAACTATAGACTTTTG
>CAZNNZ010000045.1:1716-12339 GCA_964574575.1 uncultured Planctomycetales bacterium | reverse complement strand
AGAAAAAACAATCGGTTGCCGCAATACGACTATTCTCAGGCGGGGTATTATTTTGTGACGGTATGCACGCACAATAAGCAATGCTGGTTTGGGGAAATCAGTGACGGTAAAATGTGTTTAAATGATTTTGGGAAGATTGTATTGCAGCAATGGGAATGGTTGCAGAATCAATACTCGTATGTGGAATTAGACGAATTTGTTATAATGCCAAATCATTTTCACGGGGTGTTAGTAATTGTAGGGAACGGTCGCGACCGTTCCCTACAGAAAATTAAATCATTGCCAGAATTGATGGGGGCATTGAAAACGACATCATCAAAATTAATTCATGGATTAGGGTTGTTAGATTTTCGTTGGCAGAAGTCATTTTATGATCATGTGATTAGAAATGAGCGGACGTTAGAAAATATTCGCCAGTATATTCAAAATAATCCTTTAAGGTGGGACAGCGATTGGGAGAATAAACCGTTAAGTTGCGAGGATAAGGCTGGGTTGAAGAAATATTATGATGATATTTTAAATGGAGTTTAATGTAGGCAACGGTCGCGACCGTTCCCTACCGATTAATTTGAAAACATTTTATGAAAAAGAATTTATGGCTTTCTCTTTGTTCTGCAGGGCTCTTGATTCTTTCCTTCCCGAATTTTAACTTATCGTTTTTAATTTGGGTGGCTTTAGTTCCTTTTTTCTTTTTACTCGACGGAAAAAGTCCCAAGTCGGCTTTCTTTTGGGGCTGGCTGACGGGATATTTGTTTTTTCTGGGTACGCATTATTGGTTGATTCATGTCACTTTGCCGGGTATGTTGCTCGTGAATCTGTATTTGGGAATTTATTTTGGCGTGTTTGGTTTGGGGTATTCTTATTTAGTAGGGAACGGTCGCGACCGTTCCCTACTGTTTGTGTTGCCCTGCCTCTGGATCGTTTTGGAATTAGCGCGCGACCGGTTGTTTACCGGTTTTGGCTGGGCGTGTTTGGGGCATTCGCAGTATCAGATTTTGCCATTGATTCAAATCGCTGACATGACCGGTGTTTTTGGCGTTTCTTTTGTTGTTGTAATGGTCAATGTGGTGTTGAAAAAATGTTTAGAACTCCCCCGAAGCTTCTCTTCAAAAAAAGAAGGGACAAATTGGGTTATTGCTGTTTTTTTAACTATTGTGGTTTTGGGCAGTGTTTTGACATATGGCTATTGGAAACTTCCTCAATATATTTCAAAACCTCAAATGAATTTGCACGTGGCGATTGTCCAACCTAATATCCCTCAATCGCGCAAGTGGGAGCCCGATTCATGGGAAACGACACAAAAAAAGATTTTGGACTTAACCCAAAAAGTACTTGAACAAAAGCCCAATCTTATCATTTGGCCCGAAACTTCCTTTCCCGGCTATACGTGGCAATCGCCGGATCGTTATCAAGAGATTAAAAACTTTGTGGCTCGGTCAAAAGTTCCTCTGCTTTTTGGCACAGTGACTGTGCGCGACGGTGGATATTATAATTCTGCGATTTTACTCTCCGACAAAGGTCAAGAAATTGGCAGATATGACAAAATGCATCTGGTTCCTTTTGGTGAATTTTTGCCGCTAAGGCCTTTAACAAATTTCATTGAAAATTTTGTGCCGATTGGGGATTTTGGGCGTGGAGAGAAGTTCACGGTTTTTCCAACGAGCTTTGCCACGGAGAGCTCGGCAGTCGCTCGCACGTCGCACAGCGGTGCTCGGTCGTTCTCGACATTGATCTGTTTTGAAGACACGGTTGCGCCAGTTGTTCGTCGGCTGGTTAAAAATGGACCAGAGTTTTTAGTCAATATCACCAATGACGGTTGGTTTAAAGATACCAATGCGCCATTTTTGCATTTGCAGGCTAGCGTTTTTCAGGCGGTGGCCAATCGTCGGGCTATCATTCGTGCCGCTAATACTGGAGTTAGTGGAGATATTTCGCCCTGTGGAGTTGAGCATATTTTAAAAGATAATTTTGGAAAAGCTGTCGCTGTAGACGGGTTTATGATGAGTATTGTCCAGAGCAATAAGGAAATTTCTTTTTATACCCGATTCGGCGATGTTTTTGCGTATTTTTGTCTCTTTGTGGTTGCTCTGGCCATTATAAAGAGAAAATATTGGTTGTAGTTGAGAATGTTTGCGATATATTAAAAGCATTATGAAAAAAGTGCGTTTTGACAGTCTTTCGTTCATTGGATATGGGTTGACGCTTCTTTATGGCGTTTCTTTGTGGCATTATATCGGGACTTTTCGCTCGACCGAGTTTTGGAGCCATGCGACATTTTTGTCGCTGATGTTTATCGTTTTATTTGCAAATTCGTTTTTTGTCGTGGCGCACGTTGAGTGGAGCCGCAAAATTTTGACCAGCTTAAATGTGGTCATGGCAATTTATATTTTGGTCTTGCACTGGTATTATCCGGGCTATGTGCATTTAGGTTATGTTTTTATTAATATTGCATTGGTCATGTTCTTTGATTTAAAGCGAATCAAAGTTATTTTTAAGAAAAATTGGGAAACGGTGCGAAAGAGTATTCTTGTCGTCGATGATGATGAGGGCCTGCAAAAAACGATCAAGCGGATTTTATTGTCCAGCGGATATAGTGTTTTAAGTGCCATGACCGGTGAGCGCGGCATTCAGGTTGCCAAATTACAAAAACCCAATTTGATTATTTTAGATGTACTTTTGCCGGGCATGAAAGGCCGCGAAGTTTGCAAGATTCTCAAAAGTGATGCGGCGACAAAAAGTATTCCGGTCGTTTTTTTGACTGCCAAAGATTCGCCGGATGATGTCGCGGCCGAAAAAGCCGCCGGCGGACTTATGCATATTACCAAACCCGTCAATGCTAAGACGCTAATTGCAGAGATCCGCAGAGTTATTCTTTAAGAATATTCGTAAAGGAGAAACGTATGATTAAAGACAGGGTTGGGGGTGGGATTTTTTCAAATTTTGGGAATTTTTTAAAAAATTTATTAACTGGCAAATTGTGTTGTGGTCCTGATATTTCTCTGAGCAAAGAATCGCAGTGGAATGTCTTGGTTGTCGACGACGATTTTACATTTGTTAAATTGGTAAAATCTCATTTTTTTAAAAAAGGGATCAACGCTATTAGTGCAGAGTCTGGTGAACGCGGTTTGGAAATGGCCAAGCGTCATAAACCGGATTTGATTATTCTCGATGTGATGTTGCCCGGCATGAAAGGCCGCGAAGTTTGTGCCAAACTTAAAGAGGATCCCTCTACGGAAAACATTCCTGTTATGTTTGTGACGTTTAAGAATTCACTGGACGATATTTCTGCGGAAATGGAATTAGGGGCTGTTATGCATTTGACTAAGCCGGTTAATTATGGGCAATTATATGAACAGGTTTACAAGATTTTAAATAAGAGTTAATTTTATGCAAATTTTGTCTGTTGCTATAACCAAGCCGGATGATGTCAATGTGATTGTCGGGCAAGCGCATTTTATTAAGACAGTTGAGGATCTCTATGAGACGATTGTTTGTAGTATGCCGACGATGAAATTTGGGATTGCTTTTTGTGAGGCGTCGGGCGCTTGTAAGATTCGCCTTGAAGGCAATGATGAAGATTTAAAAAAGCTCGCCGGTCAGGCAGCGCTGGACATCAGCGCTGGTCATACCTTTGTGATTATGCTGCGCAATGGTTTTCCGATTAATATTCTTAACCCAATTAAAAATATCTCCGAGGTTTGTACGATTTTTGCGGCGACGGCCAATCCGTTAGAAATTGTTGTCGCGGATTCTGGCGTGGGGCGCGGGATTTTGGGCGTCATCGACGGGCTTAAACCTAAAGGCATTGAAAGCGACAGCGATATTGTTTGGCGCAAAGAATTTTTGCGCAAGATAGGATATAAGCGGTAAAAATTTATGGATTGGAACGCACGAAAAAAAGTTTTAAGGCGTGATTTGGCCCGGTATTCGATGTTTGCCGCGTATTGGCTTTTGAATCGTTTGCCTTACGGGATGGTCAAAGGGCTTTTGCGCTTTTTGATTGGAATAGGTTTTTTGGTGACGGGACGGTTAAAAAAAATCGCGCGCGAAAGTTTACATATCGCTTTTGGCAAAGAAAAAACAGATGCCGAAATTGAAGAGATTATCAAAAAGTGTTTTTCCAATTTTGGCCAGGGCATGGTGGAGATGATTTATTTTAATGAGCATCTGGATATGATGGAAAAACATGTCGTTTTTGAAGGCCGCCAAAATCTTGATGCCGCACTGGCCAAAGGTAAAGGGGTTATGGCTGTTACGGCGCATTTTGGTAATTTTCCTCTTATGATGATGCATTTTGCTCGCCTGGGCTATCCGACTCATGTTCTTATGCGAAACACGCGTGATCCTAAAATTGATGAGTTTCTTTTGCAAAAACGCAATGAAGCCGGTCTTAAAACAATCTTTGCCTTGCCGCGTAAAAAAGCGGTTATGGATACTCTTAAGGCGCTGCGTAATAATGAAATTGTTTTTATTTTAATGGATCAGAATTTTGGCAGTGACGGCGGAGTTTTTGTGGATTTCTTTGGCCAAAAGGCGGCCACCGCACCGGGCCCGATTGTTTTGGCCCAGCGGGCCGAGTCTCCGATTGTTCCGATTTTTATTCGACGGGAAAAAGACGATATTAATAAAATCGCTATTGAGCCCGAAATGCCTTTGGAAATTCGAGACGATAAGGATGAAATGATTTTGGCTAATGTCGCTAAAATAACAAAAATTATCGAGGGTTATATTCGTCGTTATCCTCATGAGTGGGGATGGATGCACAGACGTTGGAAGACGCAGGTTGCCGGCAGTCAAGTGGAGGAACAGGTCGATGGCGATTGACAAGAAATTTTTGCAAAGCAAGCCCGTGCTTTTTATTTGCGGCATGGCGCTTATGGTTTTGGGCATCACGCTTGTTTTGGTGTGGTGGAAAGATGTTATGGGCGTTTTTCGCGGGTTTGCTGGCGTTGGAGTGGCTTTAGCGGGACTTTTTATTCTCTCTTTGGTGCGTGAATAATCCGGTCGCTGGCCTTGCCTTTTTGACTTTTTAAAGGCATGCTTAATATGCGCGAAGGATTAAGGCAAAGGTTCTTTATGCAAAAATTTGCAGTATTTATTTCCGGCAACGGAACAAATTTACAAGCTATTATTGATAGTCTCAAAAAAGGCGAGATTAAGGCTGATTTGGCCTTGGTCATTTCGAGTAATGAAAAAGCTTTTGGACTTAAACGTGCCGAGACGGCCGGTATCAAAACCCTTGTTTTTAACCCAAATAATTACACGAATCGTCAGAGCGTTGACCGTGACATTGTCATTGCGCTTAAAGAACATAAAATCGATTTTATTGTTTTAGCCGGATATATGCGGATGCTTACTCCGTATTTTGTTAAGCAATTTCCCAACAAGATTATCAATGTTCACCCGTCTTTGTTGCCGTCGTTTAAAGGTGCTGACGGAATCAAAGACGCGTTTACTTATGGCGTTAAACAAACGGGTGTCACGGTGCATTTTGTCAATGAAAAGATGGATAATGGCCCGATTATTATGCAGGACACCGTCAGGATTAATGAAGAGGACACACTCGAAACTTTAGAAGAAAAAATTCACCGCGTTGAGCATCGGATTTATCCGCAAGCGGTGGTTCTTTTTGCGGATCATCGTCTTAGGGTAAAGGGGCGGCGCGTGAGTATTTTAGAAAAGCACGTCGTTAAAGAAGAAAAATCCACATGAACATCGAAGTTTTTTCCCTGTGTGATGCGGCCACCAATGATACTGGCAAATTGAATATTTTAGGCGCATTTGACACGATTTGGATGGCGCAAGTTCCGGGAATACATCCGCAGTGCGCGGTTGTTTTGCGGGTTAGATTTGGAAGTTTGGAACGCGGTGAGCATAGTATAGCCGTTAATTTTGTGGATGCCGACGGCAAACATATTATTCCATCAGCCAGCGGAATGATCAATGTCAGTTTTCCCGATGGACAGCGCACGGGATCAGCCAATTTAATCCTTAATATCCATGGACTTAAAATTGAAAAGTTTGGCGAGTATTCAATAGATTTGGCGATTGATGCAAAGAATATGGCATCTTTGCCGCTTTTTGTCCTGCCGAGGCAATAATGTTAAGCATCGTTTTTCTTACTATTTTACTTTTTGGCGTATTTTTATTTGTTCGCAAAAGAATAAATAAAAAATATTGGGGTATGCTTGTTCTTGTTGTTTTTAATTTATGGCTGATTGAAGTGTTCTCGTATGGGTATCTTATCTATCGGATAAAAGAGGGAAGTAATTTTTATATGATCGGCAATCAGGCTTGGCTTGACAGCTTGATACGGATAAATCTTTTTGACCGTATTTCTTCAGAAGCCAACAGCTCGCATGTTTCTTTTGAGATCGATAATGATCTTGGCTATCAGCCGCGACCGAACAAATCAACTTTTCAATTCAAAGAAACTAACATTCAGCGCATGCGGGCAACGCGTCCGTATACTTTTGTGCCGCCTAAAGATAAATTGCGCTTAGCGGCGTTTGGGGATTCTTTTGTTTATTGCGACGGAGAATTCACTGAACAAACATGGACATATTTTTTGGAAAAGAACATTGGGAATTTAGAAGTTCTAAATTTTGGAGTGTCGGGCTACGGGTTAGCGCAGAGCTATTTGCGTTTTGTAAACTATGGCCTGCGGTTTAACCCGGACATTATTTTCTTTAATTATGTAGAGACAACGGATCGTGATCAAACGCCTGCTCTGAGTATTTTGGCTGGACGAAGTCTTGTGAATGCAGATTTGTATCGTGTCAACGTTACCTATAACGATGACTTTCTTTTTTTTAAGTCGTACAACGCGCTGGATTTGTTTAATGCAGATTTTCGTCAAAAATATATTTATGAGCCGCTGGGTTTAACGGCCCAGACCATGCCTTTTTCGAATAAGTTTTTTTCGGTTTCAAATTTTGGCGTTTTTCTTAAGCAGTGGCTTGCGCCAAAATATTTTGAGAAATCCACAAAAAAGCAACAACCTCCCAACATAAAAATAAACGTTAAAATTCTCAAGAATATTTTACGGATTGCTGAGTATAACAAGATCAGCGTTATCTTTTTTTATGAAAAGGATTTTGGGCAATTGCCTGTTGAGATTCAGGAAATCCTAAAGCAATATTCCCGCAACGTGGTTTATGTTAATTCAGAGGATTTGTTTAAAAAATTATTTTCTCTGCACAAAGTCAAAAAAGAAGACTTGCTTAATAGTAGTGCGCATTTTAATGCGCGCGGCAATAGGATTTATACGGAAGCTTTAGAAATTATTTTGAAAACCCGCACTTGGGGAAGAGCCGAGCGGTCTTTTAAGCTCGACGCTAAGTCCTCAAGTTTTGTTGCTGCCGCCGGCGGACAATAAAAGCCGGGGTTATCTTACCAATGACAACTTATCTGTTTGTGCTACGGGTTTTGTGCCCATTAAAAACGGTAAATTCTCGATTTTAGCCGGCGAAATATTAAGAATCACGGGATACAATCCTTCGATATTGATTTTGTCAATGTCTTGCATCGGCAAAGGCAGTGGCACGCCGCGGCCATTGCGCTTAATTTGCAAGTCTAATAGATTCGGGTTAAAGTCGATACCACCGACATCTGTAGCGCTGGATGCGACTACCGGAGTTGTCTTAGGTGCTATTTCGGTTTCCAATTTATTATTTAGCGCAAGAGCAAATTTTGTTATGACTTTAGGGTCTTCTTTTATTACTGCTGCGATCACGTTCATTAGTTCTGTTTGTTTTTTAGCGAATATTGTTTGTTTTTTGAAAGATTCAAATGTGTTTTGGAGAGAATCTGATTTTGCATCCGAAATGGTTTGCGCTATTTTACTGATTGATGAATTTGGGTCGGAAAAGTTATTTAATTCAGAAAGATCCATAGCGCCTGCTTCGTCAAGAATTTGAAAGGTAAGAAATTGTAAATCTGCTGAAAGATTGCCGGCACTCTCGGATAGAAGATTAAATAATCCTGCTAAACGTATTGAGCTATTATCTGTCGAGATAGACATTCGATGATCTAACGGCATCCAATTGCCATTGAATGTGCGCTCAACGGTTACATCCGCATTAAAAGATGTTTTGTATGCAATTTTAATAATACTTTGATCATTTTGGGAATCGTATAATACTGTCACAGTTCCGCCGTCTGGTTTTTGGTCTACAACAGTGTTGATTCCCAAGGCCCAGGCGATATTGCGGAGAGTTTCATTTCCAAGATATTTAGCAATATTGGTAATATCAGTGAGTACTCTTTTGCGAGACTGGTCTATATCTTGATAATTTCCCTTATCGATAGCCATGATGTCCTCAATAAGAAAACTTAATTGTTGTATTTCTCTCTCCGATGCATTTTCCATCAGCATTATAGATTTCAATGAGTCTATAGCGGGCTTTAGTGTGTTTAAAGATTCTTGTATTTTGGGGTCATTTGCAAGCAGAGGATTTTTGCTTAGATCGGCATATTCTTGCTTTTGGGCAATTTTAACGGCAAGGTTAGTGAGTATTGCAACGGTAAGTCCGATTTGTTGAGGGGATTTTGTTGCTTCTTTTGCCATTTGATATAATTCTGAAAATTCTTGAGCAGTTATAAAATTTTCGTTTTTTTGAAGAGTAGTGAGTAAATCCAGTGGTAAATCCAAAGTTTCGTTTCCGATAGTTGCGATGGCGTAGTTTTTAGTTGGTTCTTCAACAATTGTTATAATGTCATTGTTAAGAGGATTTGTTAATGTAATCATTAATCCCGAACTAGCTGACATAGGTATGCCAAGGAATCTCATAGTATCTTTTAATGCGTCAGGATTTTGCCCTATTATTTGGGGCAGGCTTTCTATTTTTCCGCCGTTTAACATGTTAGCCAATTTTTGCGCTCTTGAGTTATCGGGAGTTAGGTTATTCAAGATTCGGAAAAATTGCATTTGTTGTAACTCAGTAAGTTGTTTTTGGGCTGCGACATCGCTAGCCATTTTTAAAACATCTTCGATTTTTTCTGCGTTCTCAAATCCATTAAAATTCAACCAGTCGCCATTTAAAATAATTGTCTTGCTTAGATAATAAAACCTAAGTTCTGTGGTATTAGTTCTGGGAATATAATTTGCTAAAAGTCCGTCACGAATTTCTTTGCCTCGTGGGAGTCTAAGGTTCTCGGGTGTGTCCAAACCAAGGATATCCGCGATATCATATAAGGCTGTTGTCTGAGCTTTGGCGAGTATAGTGAGTATAAATGTTTCTTTTTTGGCAGAGCTATCTAATTCAGCAATGCTTTCCAATTTTTTGATTAGTATTCTTTGGGTGCTGGGACGATTCGAAGCACTATCCAAATTTTTAATCGCATCATTATCAGGCAACATGCTTATAACTTTAGTTACTGGCTCGCTTGCACTTTTGAAAGACGAGATTTCAAAATCAGTTAATGCGAATTTTTTATACGCCTCTAGGGCTATATGTAGCAAGAAGCTCTGTTGATTCGCGGCAAGGTCAGTCCTAATTGTTATAGTGTCGATTATTTTTTGTATCACTGAGCCGGTTATTTCTTCATTTTCGAAAGGAAAATTACTTAAATCCCCTTCCAAGATTGTGGTTTTAAAGCTCCCGTTCACTAAATACGTAGACGTAAGAATTGTTATCTTTTTGCCATCAGCATTCGTTGTGGTTGTTAACCTTATATTAAAATTATCGTTTGTTTCTATTGATTTGACGGTTGAGCCGGGGGCGGGTGTCGGGGGGAAATATGTTCCGAGGAATTTCGCAAGAATGACTTGATTTGCAAAAAGACTTCTTAAATAATTGCGAGCATTCTCTGGTATTTGTGCCTGAGCAAATTGATTTTTCCGGTCTACTTGGTCTTCGGTTAGTTGTAGAACTGTATTTTTATCTACCCAATTAAAGAAATCAATTAAAGTTGGGTTCAATTTTTTGTCCTCGGGTGTCAGAATTTTTTGGGCTTGGTTTAAAGCAACAAGGTAGTCGGAATGCAGAACTCCGTAAAAGTTGCTGTTAGGAGAGTTTGCTCTTAAAACATCTGAAAGAAATATATCTAGTTCTGCTGTAGAGTTAAAAGTGCTTGTGATTGAGTTTAGAGTTTTTTCTATGTTTTCTGCGCTAATACTATAGGCTCGAGGTTCCTGCCCGTTAATAAGTAAGATAACGACGGCCGGTTCGATTAAAGAAACTAAGTCTTGGGTTGTATTAGTTGGGGTAAGAAGAACTATTAATTTTCCATCTTGCCATTGATGTTCTTGATGAAATGTTTCTATCGGTTGATTTTGGATATTCAATATTTCTGCGGCGTTGTTTACATACTCGGGATACGAAATTAAAAAATTCTGTAAAGCTCTATTGAATACAGTTTGTCTTTCAATAATAGTTCTTGCGTTTTTTAAATCTTTTTGCGCAGAGGCATATTCATTTGGAGCAATGGCTTGCATAAGACCCAGAAGAGTTTGAATTTGGGGGTCAGTTCGGTATTGTTTAAAGTTTTCAGCAGATAACCATGCTGCACTTAGGGTTTCGGCGTAAAGCCCAGCGATATTTCTGTCTTTAAAACTAGCAAGCGTCTTACTAAGATTGATAAACCATTCTCCTAATTTGTCTAGGTTGTTGTCGAAGATTT
>CAZNNZ010000045.1:0-1706 GCA_964574575.1 uncultured Planctomycetales bacterium | reverse complement strand
GATTTTGTAAATAGTCGCTAATGTCTCTCGATAAAATAAAATCTGCGGCTGGTTTGTTTGAAGAGGTAACTCGTACATGGTAAGCTGTGTTATTGATTGGATAGATTGCAACGACTGGTGGTTCCTCAATCATAATAAATTCATTTTTTGTTTCACCTAGGCGAGCAGTTACATTTCTTAAACGGCCTGTATTTAAAAGCTTTTCAATATTCTTGTTTTGGATAAGCGTTATGGCTAAGGCTAGAGCAAATTTTTGGTGATCGTCATTGTTTGGGTCTAACCCAGTCTGTTTAACGATCGCATCCATTATTCTGCTTGTATCTTCGGGCAATGCGGGGATATTAATAGAACGAAAATCAGCAACGAACTTTTTAGTTTTTTCTTGTTGGGGCGTATTTAGTGACTCATAACCTACGCGTATAATTTCTAAGATTGTACTTGAACCCACTTGCACCGCCAGCCCCCCCGAAAAATACTTGCGCGGCAAAACCTCTCCTGAAGCAGAATCTTCATCCTCCTGGATAAGGTTATAAACTCCGCGGCGAAAAGCATCGACGTATTGGTCATAGACTTTTTGCTTTACATCTTTTTCTGGGATATCGACACCTTTGATTTTGCCTTTGTCCATATAGACTTTGCCCAACAGCGTTTCTTTAAGCGTTTTTTTGTACCATGTCGCAAGGATAACCGAGCTATAGATTTGGCGGACAGGCGCAAAGGTTTTGCCTTCATTGACTTCTTTTTCGAGCTCAGGGATGATGATTTCTTTGACAACCTGGGAAGAAAGGGCTGAAATATCCGAATTTTGTGTTTTGCTTAAGGAAGTATTCTTTTGTGCTTGAGAATTTTTTTCGCCAGCAGATTTTTGAAGCGCTTCATAGTCTTCTGCTATCATGACTTTTAAACGGCTCTCCGTGATTAACGCATAGCCATCTAGTTCGACGACAACGGCCTTTTCAGGCACAATCCAGACCTTATTGAAGGTATTCATCGGCAGTTCGCTGGTGCCAAATTTTTCAAAAGCGCGTTTATGGACTGTGTCCCAGAATTTTTTTCCGATTTCCTTTTCGGGATTGGTTAAAGATGCCGAAAGCTGTTTGAGCAGATAATCCTGTTCGAGCATCTGTTTGCCCATTTCCGTTGAGGCCAGTAAGTCGGGAATGATGCGATCACTTTCATAAGGTGAAAGGTTGACCCAAGAGTCATTGTCTGGAATCGTCATGGCCGAAAGAAAATATTTGATGAGCTTTTGACTTTCTTCTTTAAATTCTGCTTTCGGCAGTTCTACTTCACCTCTGTCGACTAAAAAGTCAAATTGCAGAGGATTGTTAGGGTTGAGTGTCAAGCCTTGAAGTACCGCGGGCTCAAACTTTGGACTTAAGAGAACCATTTCACCGGCTTTAGGAAGGGTCGATACATATTGTGCGCGCAGAGGTGCCGTGGGCATCATAACCATTCCTAGAGTAAATATCGCGGCGACAGCAGAGCTGACGACTTTGCGAAACAGAGCAGATTTTTTAGTGTAAAGAAAGTTTTTCATTTTGCTCATCCTTTTGGATTACAACGCGATTTTTCAGGAGCGATCATATCAGTAATACTACTGATGAAAGTGTAACATGCACAATTTGTGTATGCAAGGTGGCCTAATATATGGCGAATTGACTCATAATAAATGTTACTCGTGGAAAACGAATTAGGCATTCGTT
>CAZNNZ010000044.1:0-12624 GCA_964574575.1 uncultured Planctomycetales bacterium | reverse complement strand
CATGGGTTAATTTTAACAGATGATATTTCCCAGACACAATTATTCTTATACCACCCAGATTGCTGTCGGAGATAATGTTAAGGTTGATTTAGTTGAAATGGTCACTGTCATTGTTTCTGATAAGCAAGTTGAACCGTCGCGTGTTGACGATGTTGAAATGGACCGCGCGGCTTTAGGAGAGAAACCTGCTGGCACGATTACTCAGACCGTCAATGTGATGGCAACAGTCACAGATATTGATTATGAAAAACGGACAGTAACACTTAAAGGGCCTTTGCAAACCTTAGTTGTTGAGGTTGACAAAGAAGCATATAATTTTGCAAAAGTTAAAGCAGGCGATACCGTCAATCTTAAGATTGTTCAAAAAATGGCTGTGGCTGTTACCAAGTAATTATTTATTACGTTTTTGATTGATGGCGGGGAGACACACATGCAGTGTTTCCCCGTCAGTATTTTTGACATGGTTATCAAAGTTATTTTCAATCATTAAAAAATATTTTTTCTGGCATATCTAATAAATTTCCGTTAAAATGTCGCCACTTGGCTCATAGTTAATGAATGTTGTGTCATCCTTTATTAATGTGATTAAAAACAGGTACCTAAGGAGCAGCAGATGAAAAAAATAATCAGTACTTTGGGAATCGTGGTTTTATTGTTAATGGCGATCATGCCAGTTCTTGCTAATGCCGAAGAAAATATTGAGGCTGATGCAGTCAATCTAGAAGAAGGTTGGAAATTGAGTGCCGGAAGCGTGCTTTGGTTGTCGGGTTTGGATGCTAAGATCGACACACAAAATCATAATATTGATGGGGATGCGAGTTTTGGAGATTTGGTGGAGAAGCTCAAAGGTGCTTTTGCCGGTGAGGCTATCGCACGTTATAAAAAGTTTTCTATCTCTTTAGAAACGGCGAATTTTTATTTACAAGATGATTTTGCCACTCGATTGGGTGGTCAACGTGGCCTGCAGTTTGACATGAATTGGCTGCAATCTACCATCGGTTATCGTGTTTATGAAACGCCTTTTTTAGAAAGCGGTAAAGTAGCTTTAGAGCCGATGATTGGGTATCGCTATTATTGGAACCGTCTTATTATTGATAGAGTTGGCGGTGGTGAAGGCGCTGACAGACATAAAAACTGGGGTGATTTAATTATCGGGACAAGAGTGATTGTTGATCTTAATGAAAAATTTTCTTTATTCGGTTCTGGAACCTACGGTGGATTTGATATTGAAGATTGCAGCAAATATTCTTGGACGCTTCTCGAAGCTTTTGACTGGAATTTTTCTAAGAATAAAACATTGCGTGTAGGTTATCTATGGGCTGGTTATAAAAAGGAAAATGGTAACCCCAGCGACGCGAACTATCTTTCTGTCAATGCGACTCTTTCCGGGCCTATGGCATCGGTCATTTGGCATTTCTAATGAAAAATAAAATTAACACTTTTTGTCAAAAAATTGTGTGGACATCTGTTTTAACAGTGTTGTTTTTATGTCCCATGGTTTGTTTCGCGGATGATCTTGAGCTTTCGCTTGCCGTTGAACAGAATGGTAGTTTAGTAAAGCCGTTTAATAAAAGTATTACTGTTCAACAACAACCGATACCATTTGCGGTTATTCTTACCAACCATTCGGGATCTTCTGTACCTGTGTATTGGGAAGCAGGCACCGGTGGCATGAGCAGTTTGTCATTTGAATTGACAAATGAATTGGGCGGGATTATCGTTGTCAAACAAAAGCCTGTGCCACTGCAATCTTCAACTCAACTTAAACGATATCTTGCCGCGGGTGAGAGTGTAGACAAGGTCATCCTCATTGATATTGATCAATGGGAAAATGTTCCTGTTATTGAGCCTGGGAAAGTCCAAAAGTTTAAGGTTCGTGCAGTTTATGAAAATGATGGCAAAAAAATATATTCGGATCCGTATACGCTTGTTTTAGATGGTCAATAAACTTATGAAAGGAACAGGAAATGAAAAAAAGTATTGTTTTGATGGTCATGTTGGTTCTAGGGTTGATGTCTCCCGCGTTTGCTGTTGACGCTAAGGGTGTAAATTTAAAGCCTAAAACCACAGCAGAATGGCAAACTTATTTGCGTTATCGTCGGGATGAAGCCTTGGAAGATCTTTATAAAGTTAAACCAGAAGCTAAAATGGTTGTTGAGAATGCCAAGGGATATGCGGTATTTACAAATTTTAGTTTTAAGCTTTTGATTGCTGGGACTGGTAATGGCCGCGGTCTTGTCTATGATAATGCAACGGGCAAAGAAACTTTTATGCGGATGTTTCAGGCTGGAGCCGGTTTAGGTGTAGGTATTAAAGATTTTCGGGCCGTTTTTGTTTTTGATGACGCTAAGGTTATGGAAGATTTCATCAAAAGCGGTTGGTCGTTTGGTGGTGGAGCTGATGCGGCTGCTAAACAAACTGATATGGGTGGCGCTGCGGCTAGTGGGGCTATTGCAGTCGCTCCCGGTGTGCGTGTTTATCAATTAACCGAAAATGGTCTTGCAGCCAGCGTCATGGTCAGTGGCACAAAGTATTGGGTTGATAAAGCGGTCAACGAAGGTAATTCTGAAGCTGAAGTTAAAGATGAGAGTGAAGATCAAGCAGTTAAAGAAGAGAAAAATTAATGACGGGGGAAAAGATAATGAGAACGATGGGTCTTGTTTTGTTATTGGGTTTATTTGTAGGCAATGCTTATGCAGGAGATTTTGGGACTTTTGCTTTTCCGCAAAAAGGACAGACGGCAGAACAGCAAAAAACAGACGAAACTTTTTGCTCTCAGTGGTCCACACAACAGACTGGGATTAATCCGGCTGTTTTAAAATATCAGCAAGAAGAAGTTCAAGCAGTGCAACAACAAGCATCAGCGACAGTGCAAGCTAGTCAGCCTAGCGCAGGTCGACGAGTGGTAAAAACCGCTGCGCGTGGCGCGGCATTAGGTGGCATCGCTAACAGCATGGATGACGGCGCCGGCAAAGGTGCGGCTTTGGGAGCTACGGTAGGACTTATGAAAGCAAAAGATGCTAAGCAAGAACAGCAAGTTGCGGGCGTAGTTGATAATGCCAATGCCAAGACCCAGAAGGTTCAAGCGGATACCCAAACCTATTTGAAAGCGTATTCTGCTTGCATGGAAGGTAAGGGGTACAGCATTCGTTAATAAAACAGAGAGATCTTAATGTTTTTTGTAGTTAACCGCAACAAAGGAGAGTAGTAATGTTTAAGAAAGTCGTTGTTTTTTTAAGTTTGGCCGTTTGTGTTTTGGCCTACCCTGAAAAGGGTTTTGCTATTGAATGGTTGGATAACACTGTCGCAAATCTCGAAGAAAATCTTGATGAGGGATCTGTGGCAGGGCTGGGTGTTCTTTATAGTGCCAGTCCCTATAAAGATTATGATGACACCGTTTTACCTGTACCGATTATTCAGGCCAGTTACAAAGGGTTTTTTATTGATCAAGCTGTTGCCGGTTATAACGTTATTAATGATGAAAAGTTAAAGATTGGTGTTGTGATGGGGCCGCATTTTGGCGGTTATGATTCCGGCGAAAGCGATGCTCTTTCGGGCATGGAAGATCGCGATTGGGGTTTTGATGGTGGAGCAAGATTGAAATGGGAAAATGAAATTGTTGATGTGACCGCGATGGGTTTAGCTGATATTTCTGGGACCTATGAAGGTCAGGAATTGTCATTAGTTTTATCTAAAAAATTATTCGAAGGGTTTTTTACACCCAGAGTTGGTACAAAGTGGTTAAGCGAAGATAATGTCGATTACTACTATGGTGTTAAAAATTCAGAAGCCCGAGTTGGTCGTTCAGCTTATGCGCCCGATTCAACAATGACCTACACGGCTGGCGCGACTTTTGCTTATCCTTTAGGGGACAAATGGGCCGCAATTGCCGATGTTCAATATGAATTTTTTGGTGATGAAATCCAAGATTCTCCTATTGTCGACGAAGATGGAATCTTTCGTGTGGTCATTGGATCTGTTTATCGATTCTAAAAAATTATGGAATATAAGGAGCCGCTATGCCTAGACTAAAGTTACTTTTCGTTTTGATGTTTATTTCTTCGCTGGTTTTCCCTGCAAACATTGTTTTTGCTCAGGAAAAAGCTGTTGGACATCGTCCGAAAATCGCTTTAGTTCTAGGTGGTGGCGGCGCCCGTGGTGCCGCTCATGCGGGGGTTTTGAAAGTGTTAGAAGCTAATCATGTTCCGATTGATTTTATCGTCGGAACAAGTATGGGGTCTATAGTCGGCGGGCTTTATGCCGCAGGTTATTCGCCAGATGAAATAGATCAATTATTTAAAGATATTGATTGGAACGACATGCTTTCGGACAGGCCGACCGAAGATGTTCTTTCATTTCGCAATAAAAAAGATTTTCAAAAATTATCTAATCTCGAATTGGGTTTAAAAAACGGAAAGATTTCTTTTCCTCGGGGAGTTATCTCAGGGCAGAAGCTTAATTTTATGCTCAGTAAGATGACCATTCACACGCTCGATGTTAAAGATTTTGATCATTTGCGTATTCCTTTTCGCGCTGTGGCAACCAATGCGGCAACAGGAGAAATGGTTGTTTTTGATAAAGGCAATCTTGCTGTGGCGATTAGATCTAGCATGTCAGTGCCCGGCGCTTTTCCTCCGGTTAAAGTCGATGGAAAACTTTTAATTGACGGATTTTTGGTAAAAAATGTTCCTGTTGAGATCGCCAAAGAGTGGGGAGCGGATATTATTATTACGGTTGATGTCGGCGGCGGCCTGATGAAGGAAGAAGATCTTAAAACGTTACTTGATATGACCAATCAAATGATTGGAATTCTTTCGCAAAAGAATATTGATGATTCTCTTAAACTTTTGACCGATAAGGACCTTTTGATTAATCCGAATCTTGAAGGGATTGGTCCAGGGGATTTTGTGAAAACTCCGCAGGCGAGTTTAAAAGGCGCAGAGGCCGCTTTAAAACATCTTGAAAAGATCAAAACTTATTCGGTATCGGATAGCGAATATCAGGTGTTTTTAGCCAATCAACGGGTAAGAGATCGCAGTCCTATCATGATTGATTTTGTGGAAGTTGCTAAACCAGAACGCGTTAATGAACAGATGATCAAAGGGCAGGTCAAGACAAAAGCTGGGAAAGCTCTTGACTTTGATCAATTAGAGCGTGATTTGACGCATGTTTATGCGATCGGTGATTTTGAAACGGTTGGGTTTAATATCAAAGAAAAAGATGGTAAAAAAGGTCTTGTGATTAATACCAAAGAAAAAGCTTGGGGGCCCGAATATATTCGCTTTGGGTTAAATTCGGATAGTGATTTTGGCGGGACTAATAATTACACGACTGTTTTGGATTATCGTCATACGCAAATGAATTCATTAGGCGGAGAATTGAAAGTTGTTGGACAGTTTGGTCAAAACTCTGGGGCTTTGACCGAATTTTATCAGCCACTGGATCCGCAGGATTATTTCTTTGTTGTCCCTCAGCTTTTTTATCAAAAAAATTATCGTGACATGTATGACAGTCATGACAATCGGGTTACGCAATATAAGAGAACAGAAATGGGCACCGGTTTTGATGTGGGCGTTAACTTGAAATCTTATATGGAAGCCCGTATAGGATTACGTTATTCTAATCTCGACGGTAAGCCGGAGATCGGCAGTCCGGATTTGCCTGAATTTGACGATATCAAAAAGTCAGGTGTCTTGGTGCAGGTAAATTTTGATCAGCTCGATGATCATCGTTTCCCAACCCGTGGTATCAAAGCGGAGTCAAAGGTTTATTTTTCTGATGAAGGAATGGGAGCGGATCAGGATTATCAAAAAGCAGAGTTTCTGCTCGGTAAAGCAAAGACCTTTAAAGATCGGCATACAATCATGGCATTGGCAAAGGGTGGGGTCAGTTTGGATAATGATGTTCCGTTCTATGATAATTTTTCGCTAGGTGGTTTTCTAAATCTTTCAGGGCTTGCTCAAGACCAATTGCGTGGTAAAAATGCTGGAGTTGGAGAGTTGATTTATTATTTCAAATTACTTGATACCAAGGGATTAGCCAGTAAAGTTTATCTCGGTGGATCTTTGGAAACGGGTAATGTTTGGGCCGAAAAAGAGGATTATGGAAACGATATGATTTTTGGTGGCAGTGTTTTTATAGGTTTGGATACGATTTTAGGACCATTATATATCGGTTGTGGGCAGGCCGAAAGTCATCCTACCCGTGGCTTTGTTTACTTGGGGAAAACATTCTAATGATAAAAATTATAAAGAATATATTGATATTTATTCCGTGTTTTATTTTTGGTGTAATTTTCCATGGCTTGGCGGCTGGGGCGCTGTTTTATTGTAGTTTTTCTTCGACTCCGGCACTACGCGCACCGCTGGCGTTTGGCTATCTTTTGGCCGTGCTTGTATTTATTATTTTTAACCGAAAACATACGAGAGCTTTTTTTCTAACGCTATTGCCACTGATGATTGTTTTTTTGTGGTTTAGTTCTATTGAACCTAAAACCGGCGGTAAATATCCTCCCGAATTGACTCTGCCGCATGCCGATATCAAAGGGGATATCGTGACAGTTTATGATGTGCGCAACAATGATTATCGAACAAGAGATGATTTTGACGTCCATTACGAAAATCGTACGTATGATCTTAAGGATTTAAAGACTTTGGATGTTTATGTCAATTATTGGGGGATGGACGCGATTGCGCATACGTTTTTAAGCTATGGTTTCTCCGACGGGAGATATCTTGCGGTTTCTGTGGAAATTCGCCCCGAGATTGGTAAGGCTTATGATATGTTCCAAGGGTTTTTTAAACAGTATCAGTTGATCTATATTTGGGGCGATGAAAGGGATTTGGTGCGTACGCGGACAAATTATCGCAAAGAAACGGCGTATCTTTATCGCACAACTTTCTCTCCTGACGAGACTAGAAAAATGTTTTTGAGCATGATGCAAGCTACTAATTCAATTTATCTAAAGCCGCAGTTTTATAACACATTGACTCATAGTTGCACCAATACGTTGGGTAACCATATCATTGCTACAAAAATAAGACCTATCAAAATTTGGGAACGTCGATTTTTAACTGGTGATGTTGATAAACGGATGTATAAGAGTGGTCTTATTCAAAAACAGGGTTTGCCGTTTCCTGAATTACGCAAACAAGCCAGTATTGATAGCCGCGCCCATGCTGCAGATAAAGACCCGAATTTTTCAGAGAAAATCCGAACGCATTTGAAGTGATTTATTGAGTCGGAATGAAAATACGTGATGCATGATTCGAAATAGGGCGGGATATTCCTTTAATTAGAGCCGGTTTAAAATTTCCGTGCGACTTTTAGATCAACTTAATGGTGCTGTTTTATTGGCGATTTTTATCATCGCCGTAATTGTATATAGTCCTGCTGCCAGAGCCCCGTTTTATTTAGATGACAACTCAAGGATAGTCGAAAACTCTTTGCTGCGCAGTTTCTCTTCTTTGAAATTTCTATGGGAATACGACCCATTGCGTTTTATCCCTAACACAACTTTTGCCATCAATTACTATTTTAACGGTATTGATCCCGTTGGATATCACGTCGGTAATATTGCGATTCATATTTTAAATACATTTATTGTTTTTTTTCTTATGAAGTTGTTATGTGGTTGTGGATCTTTAATTAAGTCTATCGATAGAAAATACTTAAACTCTCTGGCTTTTGCGGCATCGCTTATTTTTCTTTTACATCCGATACAGACGTCTGCAGTAACTTACGTTGTTCAGCGCTCGACTTTGCTTGTCGCCACATTTTATTTCTCATCGGTTCTCTTATATATCCTTTTTAAATTAAAGAAATCGATGGTTTGTTATATTGGTTCACTCGTTTGCGCAACGATGGGAGTCTTTTGTAAACCTATTATTATCACTTTACCCTTTATAATTATTCTTTGTGAATTGTTTTGCTTGGGTACCACCGACGCAAGACCTAAAAGACATTTTGTTAATGTCGTCCCATACCTGCTGATTATTTTTATTGCCTTTGTGGGGTATAACTTTTTATCTTTTAATTCGTTTTCCTTTGGGCATTTGACCGCAATGACAAGAGAAACGATAATTATTTCACGAGCATCTTACCTGTTAACTCAATTTAATGTTTTGATAACCTATATTTGGCTATTATTTTTTCCTTTTAACCAAAATCTTGATTATGATTACCCAATTGCTACGAATCTATTCTCTTTCCCAACGGTATTCTCTTTTTTATTTTTAGTCCTTTTGATTTTCTTCGCGTGGAATCAGCGTAAAAAACATCCGGTCATATCATTCTGTATTCTTTGGTTCTTTTTAGCTTTGAGTTCGGAATCAAGTATTTTTCCCATTAGCGACGTTATTTTTGAACACCGTCTATATATTCCAATGTTTGGATTCGCACTGTTTTTGCCATATTATATTTTTATGATTTTTAAAAACAAGCGTGTCGTATATGGCCTTTTGGCCCTGATTATTTTAGGCTTTTCAACACTTTCTTATATTCGCAATGATCTTTGGAGCCGGAAAACAGATTTTTTGACAGATGTTGTGAAGAAATCACCTAATAAAGCTAGAGCAAAGTTAAATTTAGGGGCTCATTATTCGAATATTGGTAATTATTCGATGGCGCTCTTTTATATCAATAAGGCGTTGGCTATTGAACCGGATTCTGGTCCAGCTTTTTACAGTAAGGCTTTGCTTTATGATAAAACAGGGCAGAAGGAAGAATCTTTACGAAATTATACTCAGGCGATTAAGCTTAATCCCGCACACATTAATGCTTATGTGAATCGTGGGTATATTTATTTGATGGATGAAAAATATACTTTAGCTTTAGAAGATTTTTTAAAGGCTTTAAAGATTAATCCGCAGAATGAAAATGCGAATAATAATATTGGGGTAGTCTATTTTAAACAATCAAATTATCCAGCGGCGTTGGACTATTTTAATAAGGTTGTCAAAATAAATCCAAGAAATCTTGTTGCTTCAGATAATATTAAAGCTTTAGAATCGCTTCTGAAAGCAAATAAATAAAAGGTGTTTTAGCGAGGGTACTATTTTAATGACTAAAAAAGCGGCAAATTTTTATTTATTATTTTTTTCTTTATTGGGGACACTGCTTTTGGCGGAGGGTGTTCTTGTTTTTGTAGAAGCGATGCAGAACAAGAAGGATTTTAAATCTACCTCTGGGACTAAGGTAAATCACTTTGCGAGTCGTGGGGCAGGGGACGTTTTAACTTCTAAATTTGTTAATACCTTCAACGGGTGCTTGCTATCATCAGGACTTGTCCAAGAGGATCCGGCTTTAGGATTCTTTAATATCCCTGATCAGCAAGGTTATATGTTCCATGTTGACGATTGGGTTAATTTGGTAGTTCCTATGAATTTTGATTTATCGCTTTTGGGAAACCGAAAATATTATTCTTCAACATTCCGAATTAATAATGAGGGAAACCGGGGCGGTCAAATGGTTTTACCCAAGCCTGCGGATGTCTTTAGGATTGTCTTTATTGGAGATTCAGTGACGTTTGGATACTATGTCGATGAGAATGACACCTTTGCAAAAGTCGTCGAGAATTTGATGCAGTCAAAAGGGCTCAAAGGCCGTCGGGTCGAAATTGTAAACGCAGGCGTTTCGGGACTTGGGTCTAGCAATATTCTTGCGCATCTTAAAAAGCGTGTGCTTGCGTGGGATCCTGATCTTGTAGTATGGGGATTTTATTTAAATGATGTGACTCCGCGAGAGGGGGACGTCCTTTTCCCCACTCGGGATTTGGGGGCGTGGTCTTTTTTAAATCATTTTGCGATCGGGCGTTTGGTCAAAAGAGTTATTTTTTTAATGCCATGGGGTGCTAAATTTGAAGTCGACCATAAAAGTCTTTCAAATCAAAAAGTCGACGAATCGTGGCGCGCCGTCGTATCAGATTTTTCGCAAGCAAAAAGTCTTTTAGATCAGAAGAATGTCAAGATAATCGCTGTTTGCTTGCCTTGCGGTTTGCAGATAGGCCGGTTGTTTACAGTTTCTGAGTATCAACGAAAGCTTGAAAGAATTTGTAATCGACTTTCAATTCCGTTTTTGGATGTTCTTCCTGCTTTGAATTCAGCAGGCACTGCGCAGATGCTTTACTTTAAGGGTGATTTTATTCATCCTAATGCAAAAGGTCATCGAATTATCGGTAAAGTGTTAGCGGATTTTATTTCGAATCAAGTTATTCTTAATACAGATTCGCCGCAGGCGGAAAATATGCCATAAGTTCCCAGCTGTCAGTGAGATCCATCCGCAGGCAGCGGTCTTTCCGACGACGAATAAAAATTGAGTTTTAGCATAAAGAGAATTGCCCACGGAGGCTTAACTTGAAACAGCCTTGACTTTTTCAAGTTGTAGATTAGACTATTGTCATGAAGAAAAGAGCACTTTATAAGCAGTTGTGGGAAGACCTTGTTTCTGAAAAGAGCATGATTTTGCTTTCTGGCCCACGCCAAGTGGGGAAGACGACTTTTATCCAAAGTATTGTGGGCACTGATTACGCGAATAAAAATTATTTTAACTGGGATATTATTGATAATAAGAAAGTCTTGATTGAGGATCCATATTTTTTCCAGTCGATGGATTTAAAAGATTCCACTAGGCCGCTGGTGGTTCTTGATGAGATCCATAAGTATCGTCAATGGAAGGATTATTTAAAAGGGGTTTATGATAAGTTTCATGACCAATATGTTTTTGCTATATTAGGAAGTGGCCGGCTTGATATAAATAGAAAAGCAGGCGATGCGCTGACCGGCCGATTCTTGGAAATGCATCTTTTTCCATTTACGATTGCCGAGTTGTCTAATTATCAGATCAAAATAAAAGATTTTTTTAAAGATCCCTTTGGGGGTATCGATCAAGTTAATGTTAAAGAGACGGCTTTAACTTGGGAGCTTCTTTTTAATTTGGGGGGGTTTCCTGAGCCATTTTTAAGCGGAAAACAATCAACTTGGCGCCGTTGGTCAGCTAATTATGGCCAGCAGATTATTAGAAATGATATGCGATCGCTCACCGATGTCAAATTGGTTGAAGATATTGAAACGTTATTTTCCTTGCTTCCTTCACGGATAGGCAGTCCTATGTCTATGAATAATTTGGCAAAAGACATGCAAGTGAGTTTCCCGTCGGTCAAAAGTTGGTTAAATTTATTTGACCATTTCTATTTAACTTTCAGATTGTCCCCATGGGCCATGAATATTTCACGTTCAATTCTCAAGGAAAAGAAAGTGTACTTGTTTAATTACCCCCTTATAAATGACGAGGCCTTTAGATTTGAAAATATGGTCGCATTGGAGCTATACCGAGCTGTCCGATCATGGAACGAATGGGGGTGGGGGGATTTTGGTTTATGTTATTTACGCAATAAAGAAAAGAAAGAGGTCGATTTCCTAATTACAAATAGTCAGAAGCCTGTCCTATTGATTGAGGCTAAGTTTTCAGACACCGCGCCGGCGTCTTCTTTATTGGAATTTCAGGCTCAATTAAAAGTTCCGGCCATTCAATTGGTGAACGCTCCGGCATCGACGCGTAGGGTTATAAAAAGTAATAATGGAAATATCGGTGTCTTTTCAGCGTCAAGTTGGCTTGCGACATTGCCTTAATGGAGAACCGGGGTCAAGGTATGGCAAGTTGAGTCACAATTTAGTCACAGTGAAAATATCAATAAAAATTATAAACTTGCCAATTAGTAACTTATATGTTACCTTTTATTAGGGTTGAAGAATATATTACAAAAGATGGTGTAAGCCATTTTGCTCAGTGGTTTAATGAATTAGATTCTCAGGTCGCTGCCAAAGTCAATACGTACTTGACACGAATAGGACATGGCAATACTTCTAGTCTTAAGCCACTCAAAGGTGCTTTTCAGGAGATTGTTATTGATTGGGGCCCTGGCTATCGGGTTTATGTTGGGAAAGATGGATTGAAATTAATCATCCTTTTGGGTGGCGGTACTAAAAAGAAGCAACAAAAAGATATTGAAAATGCCTTAGAACTTTGGGAAGAATACAAAGCTCGTAAAGGAGGTAAATAAAATGACTATTACGCGAAATTTTAAAGAGACTATTCAAGCTCGGGCACTTACTGATGAAGATTTTAGAGAAGGAATACTGCGAGAAAGCATCGAAAGCATGCTCTCGGGGGACATTCAAACAGGCAAAGCTCTCTTGCGAGATTATATCAATGCCACAATCGGCTTTGAGAAATTAGCCAAAATAACGCGCAAAGATTCAAAAAGTGTGATGCGTATGCTTAGTGAAAGCGGCAATCCTACTGCAAATAATTTATTTACCATTTTTCGAATTTTGCAGAAAAAAGAGGGAATTCATTACGAACTGCAACCTGTGCGATAGTGGTGTTCGGTTCAGAATATAAGGCTCCAAGATAATAAAGTCTTGTGGCACCAGAATTACTAAGCAGAAATGGAAGTGGTTGATTTCAAAGGAATCAAGTGCTTAAAGGGAAAGCATATTACTACCTATGATTCTTGGCTGACAAATAGGGTCGTTCATATTCCAGTTGATAAAGTCCTTTCAATCGTGGAGTTTAATTCTTTAGTAGACTTTAAAGAATCTTCTGAGAAAGATAAAGAGCCAGCGG